>JAICMB010000175.1 GCA_025929455.1 Bryobacteraceae bacterium
CGCGACTGTCACGATGCCGGTGAGACCGCCGCGCCGGCAGCGGGCGCGCTGAACGCGCACTATGCGGTCGCGCTGCGCACCGGGTGGGCGAATGATGAGGTTGCAGTGGCGCTATCGTGCACCAACTCGCCCATGTCGCACGTGCAGCACGATAACGGGACGGTTCTCATCGGCACGCGGCGGCGCTGGCTCATAACCGACCCCGGGTATCAGCAGTACATGCCAGGCGCTGAGCGCGAATTTACGCTAGGAGCCGCAGCGCACAACTACCCCGTCATCAAGGGACTGACACAGGCTCACAAGCAGCCGAAGCTGATCGCATTGGGCGGTGACCGCGGCACGCTCAAGACGAAAATGGATTTGACCGCCTGTTATGATCCTGCCGCGCAAGTGCGCTCCGTCGCGCGCACGGTGTGGTTGCGAGGCGGCGATCTCGTCGTGGTCGCAGACGAAATCGACACTGCGAGTGCAAGCCCCGTGATGTACCACTGGCACGGACATCCGGACGCGGCGTGGTGGGCCGAAAGCGGATGGCTGTTGCTGCATTTGCCGGACACCGATCTGTGGTTCACGTCTCCGCAGCACCCGCTCTCAACCGAACACATCGTTCGGCTGGAGGGCTCGCGCGGGGAACTGACGGCAGCGGCCGAAATCACGCCCGCGCCGCATGTGGTGTGGTGGATATTTTCGATCGGCAGCGTGCGCCCGCAGTATCGGCTCGAAGACGGCGGCCGCCAACTGCAGACCGCCGGCGTGTCCTTTCACGTCTGATCAGTGATGATTCAAAATGCGCCACAGCGTGCCCGCGAAGATATTCGCCTGCGCGCTTGGCGGAACGCCGCACGCATCCAGCATACGGTGATAACGGTCGAGTTCCCGATCGAACTCGCCCAGATCGCCCTCGAAGACGTCCGATCCGAACACCAGCTTCTCAAAGGCCGAGCCCGCGCTCTTCGGCGTGTGCGGGCTGGCGACACTCGTCCACCAGAAAATCGAGCGGAAGAACTTATAGTCCTCCTGCTTCTTGATCAGCGTGGAGCCTGACACGTCGAAGTACAGGTTCGGATTCCAGCGCCCGATCTCGGCCGCCCACGCGTAGTCTGGGTTGCCCAGGTGCGCGCCGATAATCGTGAGCTTCGGAAACCGCCGCGCAATGAGGTCGAGCGTCGCCACGCGCATGCGGTCCGAGCTGATATCGCTCGGCACATCCGGATGCGTGCGGTTCACGATCCCGGTGTGGAACAGGAGGATCATGCCGTACTTTTCCGCGCGCTCGTAGATCGGCCAGTAGCGGCGATCGTCGTAGCGGTATTTCGGGCCGCTCATCTCGCCAAGGCCGCGAAACCCGGCGGCGTGGAAACGGTCGACCGTCTGGAGCACGTCGGGTGCATCGAGCTTGATCTCGCCGAGGCCGATCAGCCGGCCGGGATGTTCTTTCATAAACGCGGTCACCTGATCGATGTCTTTGGGCGCGGTGATGAGAAGCGCCATGCCGTTCGCCGCCGTGAGCCGCGCGGTCAGCTTTTGCAAGAACTCAACCTTCCCGTTGTGGTGGACGTGGGCATCGATGAGCTTCGGCGCGGCGGTCTGGCACACGCAGGCGGCCGTGCCGGCGGCCATCGCGACAATCAGTCGAATGTACTTGAGTTGCATTGTGAATACTATAGTCCGTTATGGCGTTGACCCGCATTTCGTCGCAACTTTTGAGCGGTTCGTGAATCTCTGGATTGGAGCCATCTTCAGGTGACGCACACTATCACCCCTTACGCCGTCCCGCGATTCCGCGTGGACGCGATGAACCCGGAAGTCGTAGATCCGCGCATTGCCGACGTGGAAGCACTGGCGCGCTGGTTCGACTACGCCTTTGCGCTTCCTGGAGGCTTCCGGTTCGGCATCGCCGGCATCATCGGACTGATTCCCGGCATCGGCGATCTCATCGATGCGCTCGTTTCGGTATATATCGTCGGCCGCGCCATCCAACTCCGCATCCCACGCGTGGCGATCGCGCGGATGTTGGTAAATGTCGGCATCGAAGCTGCCGTGGGTGTTATTCCGTTCGCCGGCGATGTCTTCGATATTGCGTTCAAGGCCAACCGCCGAAACTATCTACTACTGAAGCGCCATCTTACTCAGACGCGCCGTCAGAGTATTCACGATTGGCTGTTTCTCGCCGCCACTCTCCTGATCGTCGCCGCGGGAATCGCGCTGCCGGTGATCGGGTTAATCGCGCTTTTCCGGCTGATTTAGACCCGCCGCCTCAAACGTGCTCCGGAACGGTGAACGGAGCGCGGTACGTTCCGCGCAGCATCGCATCCGCCTCCTTATCGCCTTTGAACCGGCGTGCGACGGGATCGAAGCGAACTTCCCGCCCCAGTCGGTAAGAGATGTTGCCGAGCAGGCAATACGCTGTCGAGAGATACGTTTCGTTGATCTCCGCCGTCAGCAGTTCTCGCTTGTTTTGACGGATCGCATCGAAGAAGTTTCCGAAATGCGATAGCTGGTCGTTTCCGGTCTTGTCCACATCGTCGAGCCTGCCGAGGTCGGGTTCCGGCGTACTCTTACCGTCCAGGTAGACATGAAAATGGCCGTCGAATTTGGGGTCGGAGATCATATACCCCTTGGACCCGTAGAACATGAGGCCCGAGCTGACCGTACCCTCGGAGTTCGTGTAGCGGCCGCGGATCTCCGTCACCAATTCCGTGCCATCGTCGAACCGGCAGGTTACCAGCTGCGTGTTCGGCGTTTGGCCCTGGTCCTTATACCCGAAGCGGCCGCCGCTCGAATAGATCGTGGTGGGCAACTCGCGTTTCAACCCCCAGCGGGCCAGATCGATGTAATGAATTCCGTTGTTGCCCACCTCGCCGTTGCCATAATCCCAAAACCAGTGCCAGTTGTAATGCACGAGGTTACGGTTGAACGGCTGCATGGGGCCAGGTCCCACCCACAGATTCCAGTCGAGTGTGCTGGGAGCGGTCTCCGCGGACCGGAAGGGCAGGGCATCGCGGCGCTGGTAATGTACGCAGCGCGCCATGTACACGTCACCGATGACGCCTTCGTGTAGCGCTTGGATGGCCTTTCGTGCGTAACCGCTGGAGCGCCGTTGCGTCCCGCCCTGCACCATGCGATCGTATTTGCGCGCCGCTGCTACCATCTGCGCGCCCTGATAAAAATCGTGGCAAACGGGTTTTTCCACGTAGACGTGCTTGCCTGCCTGACACGCCCAGATCGCCGCGAGCGCGTGCCAATGGTTGCATGTCGCAACCGTAACCGCGTCGATACTACGATCCTCGAGCACGCGGCGCAGATCCTGCTCCAGCCGCGGCTTCGTGCCCGTGAGCTTCTCAAACTCGGCACTCTTGCCGGCAAGCTGCGTCTGGTCGGGATCGCAGAAAGCGACAACTTCCACGCCAGGCGTTTTTGAAAGCAGACGCATGTGGTCGCGCCCACGGCCGCCCAGGCCGATGATTGCCACACGAATGCGATCGCTCGGCGCGGCGGTCACCAGGGGAGACGCAGCGGCAACCGCTGCTCCGGCGATGAAGTCTCTGCGAGTAACTGGCATATTTAAATCATCCTTTATTGAGCTGCCTGGCGCAGGCTCATGGCTTCGCCGTGCGCTGCCATGCTGCGCTGCGCCGCGTCCATGAACGCGATCGTTTCCATCGTTTCGGCGTTCGGCACCGGCGGCTGCTTCGTCTCGAAGAATCGCACGATTTCGACCAGCAGCGACCGGTAACTGAACTTCGCATTCTGCGGCGATATGGCAACGTCCTTCGGACGGAAGACCACCGCGCCATACTCGCTTCCGGAACGCAGCGCGCGAACCTCGCCGATACGCCCGTCACGCCAGCGGCCGACGATGGCGTCCGACCCTTCGGTGTGAATGCGCGAGACCTGCTCACAACCCGGCCCCATAATCGCGTACAGCAGTTCGACGGAATGAATCGCGTACCATGCCAGGTCGAGATCGCCCAATCCGAGGGGCCCCGGTCCCCATGCGATGGCGCCCGACATTTCGGGCGATTTCACGGCTTCCACGATGGGGCTGAAGCGCAGCGAGGACGCGCTAAACCACGGAACGCCGTCCGCCTGGGTAAGGCGCGCGATCTCTTTTGCATCCTGGAGCGACGACGCCAGCGGCTTGTCGATCCACAGCGGCTTGCCGCACGCGACTGCCTGCTTCACCTGTTCAAGATGCTGCCTGCCATCGAGGCTCTCGAGCATGATGCCGTCCACTTTGCCGCAGAGCGCGCGGATGTCGGGCACGAATTCGACGTGCCAGGTCTGCTGCAATTCGTTCGCGAAACGGTCCACACGGCTGGAACTCTCCGGTATGTTGCTGCCGCCTTTGAACGCAGCGACCACACGCGCGCCCGCGACATGCTGGGGCGACGCCGCATCGTTGAGCATCTTCGTGAATTCCATCACATGCGAGGTGTCAGTGCCAATAATGCCGAGCCGGAGATCAGCCGCGGTCAGGCTGAGCACGAATGCAAAGCCGGCGACGCCCCAACGATAAAGAGTTCTTGTCATCACACGGATTATAGTATTCGTTCGTCCAACGACTCGGCGCTAAAATGGCGATTCACACCCTCATGCGCTCAATCCTCTGTCGCACTACGTATGTGCTCTTCTGCATCGCCGCGATCGCTCCCGCGCTGGCCGCGCGCGACATCAATCTCGCGAACGCAGTGGTTGTCACAAGACCCGGTGACCTGCCGAATGCGGAAGCGACCGCAGCAAGGGTTTTGATCGAAGAGGTCGAGAAGCGAACGGGTGTAAGGTTACGTCAGTCGACGCAATGGCCCAGCGGCACCGCCGTGATTGCCATCACGTCCGATAGAAGCGTCGCCGCATGGGGTCGCGCCGTGCCGCGTGGCGAAAATCGACCGGAAGGATACCGCCTGTATGTTGACGAGACGCAAAGCCCCGCTACGGTGTGGGTCATCGGCGCAGACGCGCGCGGAGCCTTGTTCGGCGTCGGCCAACTGCTGCGCCGGCTCGACTGGAGTCGCGGTCAACTGAGCATTCCTGCAATGCTCGACGTCGCGACGTCCCCCGCGTACGCCATTCGTGGACATCAACTCGGCTATCGCGCACAAGCCAATTCCTACGACGCCTGGAATGCGGCACAGTTCGAGCAATACATCCGCGAGCTGACCTTCTTCGGCGCGAACAGCATCGAAGGAATTCCGTTTCAGGATGACCGTCCGACGCCGGTGATGAAAACGCCGCGCCGCGAGATGAACCGTGCGATCGGCGAAATCTGCTATCGTTACGGCCTCGATTATTGGGCGTGGCTGCCGGTCGAATTCGACCTTAAAGACCGCGCCCGGCGTTCCAGCCTGCTCGACCGCTGCAAAGAGTTTTTCACCGATACGCCGACCCTGACGGGCGTATTTTTCCCCGGAGGCGATCCGGGCCACAATCCGCCGGAACTGGTGCTGCCGTTCCTTGAGGACATGTCGAAGCTCCTCGTCGTCGCGCATCCGTCCGCGAAAATCTGGCTCTCGCTGCAGTGGTTCTCACCCGCGCAGGTGGATTCCATTTATCAGTACATTGAGCAGCGCAAACCCGCCTGGTTCGGAGGGCTCGTCGCGGGACCTTCCAGCCCACCGCTGGCGGAAACTCGCCGGCGCCTTCCGGCTGCATACGGGCTTCGCGATTATCCCGATATCACGCATAACAAGCTTTCGCAGTATCCGGTTGCCGAGTGGGATCAGGCTTTCGCGTTGACCTTGGGCCGCGAAGCCATCAACCCTCGTCCTGCCGAGTATGCGCGGATTCACAACCAAACAGCACCGTTCACCAACGGTTTCATCTCCTATTCCGACGGCGTACACGACGACGTGAACAAAACGATGTGGAGCGCGCTGAGCTGGGATCCGCATGCGAACGTGCGCGACATCCTCGTCGACTATGCGCGCGTTTACTTTGAGCCCTCTGTCGCGACGCAAGCGGCCGATGCGATCCTCGCGCTCGAGAAGAACTGGCACGGCCCGCTGGTCTACAACGGCGCCGTTGAGGGCACGCTGCTGACATGGCAGAACCTGGCAAAGCGTGCTTCCGAGCTCGCAGGGAACTGGCGCTGGCAGATGTGTCTCTTGCGGGCGAACTACGACGCGTACGATCGCAGACGGCTGATCAACGAGACGAAACTCGAAACAGAAGCGAACGGCGTCCTAGTCGAAGCCCGCGAGCAAGGCTCGGCAAAAACAATGGCCGAAGCGGCGCAGGTTTTGGAACGGGCTGTAACAGATCGCGCCGCTCCCGATCTGCGGGCGCGGATCATCGAACTGTGTGTGAAACTGTTCGACTCGATCGGCCTGCAGACCAGCGTCGAGAAATATCACGCCATCGGCGAGGAGCGTGGAGCCGTTCTGGACTTCATCGATTACCCGCTGAACAACCGCTGGTGGCTTGAGGATCAGTTCAAAGCTATCGGGCAGCTTGGCTCCGAGACGCAAAAGCAGGACCGCCTTGTCGCGATCGCTCATTGGGAGCACCCGGGCGCGGGCAGTTTCTACGACGATATCGGCAATATCGCCAACTCGCCGCACGTCGCTCGCTGCGATAGTCCGGATGCGCCTCACATGCGGCGCTGTCCCGAGCCGACGTTCTGGTGGTGGGACCAGGGCAAGAGCCGCGCGCGGCTATCCTGGCAAACGACCATGTGGCCTCCGGCTGTTGTTTACGAAGGTCTGGACCCGAATGCGGATTATGTTGTCAGGTCTAGCGGCTACGGGCAGGCGCTGCTACGAATCAACGGAGAGCGCGTGCAGCCTACGCGCGATGGGAAGCAGATGGGCGAGCTCAAAGAGTTCCCCGTCGATCGCAAATACGTGGCGAACAGAAAGCTGGTGCTC
>JAICMB010000123.1 GCA_025929455.1 Bryobacteraceae bacterium
AGAGCGAAGTGCGTCACGACGTCATCGCTTTTACGACTGCCGTGGCGGAAAGCATGCGAGAAGCGGGGCACGCCGAAGCGTCGCGGTGGCTGCATTACGGCCTGACCTCCAATGACGTAGTGGACACAGCGCAGGCGCTACTTGTCAAGCAGGCCTCCGAGCTGATCGAAGCCGATATCGGCGAGCTGGCGGAAGCGCTGCGCCGGCGCGCGTTCGAATTTAAAGACACCCTGCAGATCGGCCGTACGCATGGTATCCATGCGGAGCCGATCACGTTCGGGCTGAAGCTGGCGCTGTGGTACGACGAGTTGCGGCGCAACCACCGCCGCTTCCGCGCCGCCGCCGAAGACATGCGCGCCGGTAAAATCTCGGGCGCGGTCGGTGTCTTCGGCCACATCGGTCCGGAAGTGGAAGAGGCGATCTGCCGGCGTCTTGGTCTGGAGCCTGCGGCGATCGCGTCACAGGTCATCTCCAGGGATCGCCACGCGGCCTGGGTCGCGGCGCTCGCACTGCTGTCGGCCACTTGCGAAAAGATAGCCCTCGAGATCCGCCACCTGCAGCGCACCGAAGTGCGCGAAGCCGAGGAACCGTTCGCCGCCGGGCAAAAGGGCTCGTCCGCTATGCCGCACAAGCGCAACCCCGTCACTGCGGAGCAGATCTGCGGTCTCGCGCGCGTGGTGCGCTCTAACGTAGAGGCTGCCTTCGAGGACATCGCGCTGTGGCACGAACGCGACATCTCACATTCTTCCGTCGAGCGCGTCATCCTCCCCGACTCCGCCATTCTGACCGACTACCTGCTGGCCAAAAGCACCTGGCTGGTGTCGGGCATGGTGGTCGATCCCGCCCGCATGCAGCGTAATCTGGACCTCACTCGCGGATTAATCTTCTCCGGGCAGCTTCTGCTCGATCTGGCGTCCGCCGGCATGCTCCGTGAGGATGCGTACCGTATAGTCCAGGGCCACGCGATGCGGTGCTGGGCCGAAGAAGGTGATTTCAGGGCCGCCGTTGCAAACGATCCAGAGATACGTAAGCACCTCTCTGGTGAACAACTTACAAAGGCTTTTGAAACCAACAGACAACTTTCAAACGTGAACGCGATCTTCGCGCGGGTGTTCGGCGCGTCCGCCTGAGGGCTAGGGTTAACCCTACATTGAGATTCCTAAAGAATTGGGGATCAAAATCGGCCATTTGGCCTTAAACTATTGTCAGGTCAATGCCGAGAATGTCTGCCGTCCGAAATCCGAAGTCCTCTGGCCGCGATCTGGAACTTGCCCGGGTTTTGGTGGTAGATGACGACGTGACCTCGCGCTTGACCCTGCAAACCGTGTTGGAAGCCGGCGGTTATCATGTGGACGCGGCCGCTTCCGCAGCCGAGGCCGTGGGCAAGCTCGATAATCGCGTGTACGAGTTGGTGTTGTCCGATCTGCAACTGGAATCGCCCGAAGCGGGCTTACGGGTGTTGGCGCACGCCCGCATGATGCAGTATAAACCGGCCACCGCGCTGGTACATACCTATCAGGACAAGCCGCAGAAGAAGCGCTCGCGCATGTTGATTACGCCCGAGGACATTCCCGGACTGCTCGGCAAAGTCGCGAATCTGATCAGTTCGCGCGCCGCGCGCCGCCTTGAGCGTGAGTTGCGCCTGACCCCGGCCGTTCCGACGGCCTGAGCGCGCCGAACAACGCCCTGCCTGCGGAGCCCGCTCCCGCACACGCGATAATGTCGGTATGGAGCAGCCCCTACTACCTCTTTTCCCGCTTCAGGTGGTGCTGTTCCCGCGCACCCCGCTGCCGATGCACATCTTCGAGGAGCGCTACAAAGCCATGATGGCGGAGTTGCTGCCCAAGCACGGCGAATTCGGCGTGGTGCTGGCTAGCGAAAAAGGGGTGGTGAACATGGGCTGTACCGCTTCCATTCAAAAGGTGCTGAAGACCTATGAAGACGGCCGGCTCGATATCCTGACGGCCGGGCGCCGCCGCTTCGAGATTCTGCTGCTGAACGACGACGAGCCGTATCTGCGAGGCGCGGTGGAGTATTTTGACGACGACGTGTTCGATGACACGCCTGCGCCGGTGCGGGAACGCGTGCTGAAGAGCTTCGAACTGTTACGCGAGATCGATCCGCCGCCCGCGCTGCACGATCCCGAATTGACCGATCCGCAGCTCAGTTTCCAGCTTGCGCAATCGCTGTCCGATCTGGCATTCCGTCAGGTGTTGTTGTCCACCCGCAGCGAAGCGGAGCGCATGCGGCAATTGGCCGAGTTTTTGCCGCAGCATATCGCACGCGAGCGCCATGCCACCCATGTGCGGGCCGTTGCGCCCCTCAACGGGCACGCCAGAGTTTCTCCGGACATCGCATGACATCTGGCCGCATTGAAATTCGCCAGCATCTCATCATCGACGCCGACGACACGCTCTGGGAAAACAACATCTATTTCGAGCGCGCGTTCGAAGAATTCTGCGCGTTCCTCGGGCATTCGCGCCTGAGTGCCGCCGAGGTCCGCGCGGTGCTAGACGAAATTGAACTCGCGAATAATCGCGTGCATGGGTACGGCTCGAAGAACTTCGGCCGCAATCTCCGCGACTGTTATCAGCGTCTCGCGGAGCGTCAGGTCGCGTTCGACGACCTGGAGATTGTCATGGGGTTCGCGCAACGTATCCTGGCGCAGCCGGTGGAAGTGATTCCAGGCGTTGAGGAGACGTTACGGGATCTCGCCTTCCGGCACGACCTGACGCTCTTCACCAAGGGCGATCCCGAAGAACAGAAATTGAAACTGGACCGTTCCGGCCTCGGTCCGTTCTTCGGGCACACCGTGATCGTAAAAGAAAAGCACGCCGCCGCGTATCGTGAACTCGTCGAAGCCCGCGCGCTCGATCTTGCGTGCACCTGGATGGCGGGGAATTCGCCGAAGTCGGATATCAATCCGGCGCTCGAAGCGGGCCTAAACGCGGTGTTCGTGCCGCATCCGCACACTTGGCGCCTCGAACACGAGGACATCCGCGAAAACGGCCACGGCCGCTTGCTCCGCGTCTCCCGCTTCACGGACCTGCTCGACTATTTTTAAGCAGCTCAAGTTACTACACCGCCTCAGAATTTCCGTTTCCGGTGAATGGTCCTACGTATCGCATGCATTTGGGTTTGCGAAGCGACCGCTCCCTGACGGTGCGGCTCGGTAGCATTGCGCGGTGAGCCGACAACGTTGTTGAGGTCCTGCGGTCCCACGTAGCGGCCGATGATAGAAGGACAACACAATGACTATACACACTGACACTCTGAGCCATAAAGTACTCCAGGCACACCTTGCGCCTGGCTCTACTTAGCAGCATAACTGTTGCCGGGCCACTTCTCGTGCCGGTTTTTGCAGCACCAAACGATCAGGAGTCCACACATAGTCGCGAGCGTCCCACCGGCGCAGTTACTGCCAAGCTCGTCGATACCGTGCGCTACGCCACGCGCCAGTTTGTAAACGCCAACGCCGTTGCGGCCGCCAATTACCAGCCTTTGTTTGGCTGCGTGAGCGGTCCGGACCACGGGGCCATGGGCGTGCACTATATCAACTTAACTCTGGTCGGAGACGGCGAGATCGATGCCTCGCGACCCGAGGCAGTCATATACGAGCTATGGCAGGGCGGCCTGCGGTTAGTGGGTGTCGAGTATATCGTCAACACCGCTACTTGGAACGCACATCACAATGCGCCTCCGATGCTCGAAGGCCAAGCGTTCCAGCTTGTGACCAGCCCAAACCGGTTTGGATTGCCCGCATTTATGAGTTGCATGTGTGGGCTGACGGGTCAATAGACTCCAGCCGCAGCGGGATAACTCGCGTTTAGTTACTGCGCAGTAATGCATATTTCGCCGTTGCCCCAGGCGGTGTGGCGGCCGACTCCGGTCCATTCGGCGACGCGGAGCCAGGGGAGAAATTCGGCGAGGTCACCTTCGTAGAGGCCCCAGCCGGTGATACCGCCGACAGAATACATTTGGCCGTTCGAACTGCTGCGGCGCATAATTCGGGTACGGTGGAGAGCGGCTTCGGTCAGACGCACAGTCGCGGCGCGACGACCGAGTTCGTCGAGATCCATTTCGGGTAGGCCATAGCCGTACAAAAGGGAGAGGGAGCGGATGCGGTCGCGGGCGCGTGCGAAGAGGACGCGGAACTCCGGATTGCAGGCGACTTGGCCGCGCTCCTTCAACTCCGTGGGCGTGACAAAGTCGACTTGGACGCGCGCGATTGTTCCCGAGCCGGTGTCCAGCGAGAGTTCGCGCTGCGCGACAGAAACGCCCGTCACTGCCGCACAGGACCCGAAGAGTGCTCTGACGGCGGCGGTGCACCACTGCTGCATTTGCGGCGCCGGATCGAAGAGATACAGCGGAATTTCAAAGCGGCCACCCGGCTGAAAAGTGCGGCCATCGAGGCCGGCGATGCGGAATACGAACGGACGAGGCGGATCGCTCATGCCGGCAACCAGGCGGTCGTGGGCGCGACGGAAAAGTTTCTGATAGGGCTCGGGGCCGAGCGCTTTTAATGCCTTTCCAAATGCGCCGCGCAGCCGGTCGCCGGTACGCCCGCGGGTGAAGGCCAGCGGCTCACAGGCGGTGAACTGAACACGCATCTCTTTGACGTGAAAATGCAAATTCCACTCTAGCGGACACGTAACGCGGGGAATGCCGCAACCCGACCCCGATGCGCGATCATTACGCGATCAACATTGACGCATCAGCCGGTCCGCCGTACAATCGCTCCGTGAACATGCTGTTAGCCCCATTCTCAAAAGCAATGAGGAGCAGAACCGATGTCAAGGTTTACGTTTTTTGCGTTACTTTTCGCCGGGGCGGTCGTGGCGGGCGAAGGCGCCACAATCAGCATTTCAACCAGCGCTGGGCCGGGGACGGACCTTATGTCGTCGGCTTCAATGCAATTTCTGGTGCTAACGCCAGTAGAAGGAACCCTCTCTTTTTACTCTAACGGTCCCGCCGGCTTCGGTTGCCTGTCTTCAACAGGGGTGTGCTTCGGCGAGGTCGACGATTCCGCGGGAATTCTTAACACTAATGGGTTAGTTACGACCGTGGGATTTGGCGGGACGTACGTCATAATGGGAGGGGAATTTGGCAGCGGCATCGATCCGTTTTGCGATGACGAATTCGTTGCTAGCTGCGATATCACGTTACTTCCGGGCTTGTACACATTGGAGGCGGAAATTCACGACAGTCTCCGCATTGACCCTGGGTCAATCGGAACGGTAGTCCCATTCAGCGAGTTTTTTATCGGAAGGTTGGATGTCAGAAGCGGGATCGTGCGCGTTGTGCCCGAACCCGCGAGCGGCGTCCTGCTGCCTTTCGCTTTGATAGCTATCGTTATTCTGAGTCGCCGGTTCCGCCAAAAGAAACAGCCAGCGCGTATCGACGCTAACAACTCGCGGCCACATCGGCTACCTATTGCTGGACTGATCAGGAACGGGCTTTAGGCCAGTTCATTAGCCCAAAACCTGTTTCCACACCTCTTCCCCTGAAAAACCGATCTTCAAAACCGCTAAACCGACCCCATGGTGTTCGGCGCTCCGTTCGTTAGAAGGTTCCGGGTCTGATTTTCTCTAAACGGGGAGAGCGTTATGCAACATAATTCTTTGCTGGCGTACCACCTGATGTCGGGAGCTCCATCGGGAACGTTTCTTTTCTTCGTGGCGGGCCCGACGCTCCAGATTTATGGCGACCGGCCCGCGCACGAAAAGGCCTTTTGTGGAAGCGTACGGCCCGGAGGACATGGCGCAACTCATGCAAGATTGGGAAGCCGTCGTTATGCACACGGAATCCGATCTGTACGCCATCAATCCGCGTATAAGTTATGTGCCGAAAGAATTCGCGGCCGGCGACCCGGCCTTCTGGACGCCCAAACCGAACCCGCGGCGGCGAAGCACGCAACTCGGCCAAAACTCCGGCGGAATATCGAAATCCGGTAAGTTAAGATCACACGCTGCTGCTACCCGGACGGACAGCGCCATGGATCGTTACCATGGCGCTGATGACCCGCTCGGAAGCTTGGGATCTGCTGTGCGAGTTCACGAAGTCGGACAGTCTGCGGCGGCACGCCCTCGCGGTAGAGGCCTGCGTAGTAGCTTACGCCCGCCATTTCTGCGTCAATGAGGAACGGTGGTCCGTAACCGCGCTGCTGCACGATTTCGATTACGAAATGCACCCGGACGCCCCGGACCACCCCATGAAAGGCGAGCCGATCCTGGCCGAGCGCGGCATCGATGCCGAGATTCGCCGCGCCATTCTCTCACACGCGAATTACAGCGGCGTGCCGCGGGAATCTCTGCTCGAAAAGACGCTGTTCGCCTGCGATGAGGTCGCTGGCTTTTTGACCGCCGTTTCGTACGTCAAGCCGACGCGGTCTATCAGCGAAGTGGACGTGAAGTCCGTGCGCAAGAAGCTCAAGGACAAAGCGTTCGCGCGCTCAGTCAGCCGCGATGATATCACCAGTGGCGCCGCCGCCCTGGGCGTGGACTTGGACGCACACATCGCATTCTGCATCGAAGCCATGCAAGCACGCGCCCCCGAGCTGGGGCTGTAGGCCGGTTAGAACTGTACCGCGCTGAGGAAGAACATGGCGGCTTAACGGCTCAAAAGCTGTACCTGCAGATTTGCGAATTTTCGAAAGCCGCGGTCCAGAGTCACAACAGGCCAGGATGATGTCACCGCGAACGCCGCGAGGTATGCGTCCGTGACGAGCTTTCCCGCAGGAGCCGCGTTCCTCAGGAAGTCTCGTAATTGCGATTCCAGCCCCTGCGGTTCCGGCGCAAAATCCACCCGCTCGTCTTCGGCGAGTTGTTCGACAACATCCCAGGCCGCTGCGCAACTCATCGCGTATTTGCCCATTACCGCCGGAGTTGCGAGCAACCGTACTACGCCGAGCTGAACAAGACGGCAAACACCCGCCTCTCCCGCGCCCAGACCTTCGAACCAACGCCGGGCAGATGCATGAAATTCGTGCTGCACGACGAGAAGCGCCAGGAAAACGTTGACGTCAGCCAAACATCGCTTCATCTATTTGCTCCGGGCTCAGTACACCGATCGAAGGTTCATCCATGCCACCAACCTCCGGCGGGGTTCGGCGCGTTTTGCGATGGCTCGGCGCGAGACTCTCCTCAACCGCTCGAAGAAAAAATTCTCGCAGCGATATTCCTTAGGACGCCGCGCTAACCTTCGCGCGGGTGAGCAACTCATCCGGCATCTCCACTGTCGTCCGCATATTCCATAGTTATGGCATACTCGCGAGGCCACCGCGCTCGCGCGCCACCACCATTCGCACCAGCACCGCCCCCATGACGGGCAGCGCCGCAAACGCCAGACACACCGCCGCAAAACCATGCTGCTCGATGAAGCCGCCCAGTGGCTTGGAGACGATCGCTTGCATGGCGCCGTACGCGAAAACGAGGGCCGATACGCCGAACGCCGCGCGGCCGGCGCCGAAGATGTCTACCGGGATGGTGTAGAGATTCGTACTCCAGGCGGCGATGGCGAAAAAACTGAGCGACATGCCGGCGGTGGCCAGCGCGGGTGATGCGACGAGCGGGAGCAGCGCCGTCGCTAACGCGAGCACGCCGGCCCACATGCAGACTCGGATGCGCGCGTCGGCGGCTTCGGCGCCGCGTTTAATGAAGCGCCATGAGAGCGAGCCGCCCGCGAACGCGCCCGCATAACCGGCCAGCGGGACGATCCAGGAATAGCCGGACGCGGCGGCGGGCGTGAGATGGCAAACGCGCACCAGATACGACGGAGACCAGTTCGTCCACAGGCTATAGAGCGTCATGCCGAGCATGTTGGCGGCAACAAGCGTCCATAGGCGCGGATCGCGGACCAGCTCGAAAGAGTTAACGCCGCTTTCGCCTGCCGCGCCGGCTTCAGCGGCGGCGGGGGGAACAGCGCGCGCGGTTGCGAGCCAGACCGGGATCCACACGACACTCAACAGCGCCACACTGTAGAACGCCCAGGGCCACGAATATTGGTATGCGAAGAACACGGCGAGGCGCGGCGCGACGCCGGCTCCGATGCTCAGACCAAGTTGCGCGGTGGCAGCGCCGATGGCGCGCTCGGCGGCGGGGAGGTACAGGCCCACCATTTTGCCTGCCGCGGAGATGCCGGCGGCTTCCGCGATGCCCAGCAGCGCGCGCCACCACAGCAGCCCATTGACACTGTGCGCGAATCCGGTGCCGGCGCTCGCGACCGCCCAGAGCAGGACCGCGTACGCCATGCCGCGATTCAAGCCCACACGATCCAGAAACCAGCCCATGAACGGCGCCGCGAGCGCGTAGCACAGTGAAAAAACCGACAGCAGCAGGCCGTAGTCAGCGTAGTTGAACGCGAACTCCGGACGCGTGCGCCAGATGTCGACCATGGTCGCGAGCACCTGGCGATCGAGGTAGTTAA
>JAICMB010000617.1 GCA_025929455.1 Bryobacteraceae bacterium
ACCTGAACGACATGATCGAACAGGTTCGTACAGATGCCAGAGAATATGGACTTGCCGCAGACCCTTTTACCCTGCTGGCCTCTTCGCCGGAGGAGAGGGAACAACTCATCGGAGCTCGTACATTTACGTCAGATAGATATCCCGCCCTGCCCCAGCCGCTACTACGTGACCGCCCTTGCACGCGCAAAAAAATTCGCGTGGCGTATGTATCTGGTGAGTTTCGCGCCCACGCTACATCATATCTCATCGCCGGCCTGCTGGAGCATCACGACAGCAGCCGATTCGAGATCTTTGGGGTGTCTACCGGCAGGAATGACGGTAGCGACATGCGTCGGCGGCTGGAGAGCGCGTTTGGCACGTTTGTGGACGGCTCACGCCACTCGGACCGCGCGCTCGCTGAGATATTGGACCGCTGGGAAATTGATATTGCGGTCAACCTGAACGGTTATTTTGGCGTCGAGCGCACCGGCGTTTTCGCATTACGGCCCTGCCCCATTCAAGTGAACTACTTGGGATTTCCGGGCACGATGGGAGCGGATTACATCGACTACATCATCGCCGACGAGATCGTGATCCCGAAGGAGCGCCGAGATTTTTATGCCGAAAAGGTCGTCTACCTTCCTGACTCATATCAGGTAAACGATTCGAAACGCGCTATTTCGGACACAACGCCATCGCGTATGGAAGCAGGTCTGCCGAGTGAAGCTTTTGTATTTTGCTGCTTCAACAGCAATCATAAGATTCTCCCTGCGATGTTCGATATCTGGTGCCGGATTCTTCGAGAGACCGGCAACAGCGTGCTGTGGCTTATCGAGGGTGACCCAGCGGCCGCCGCCAATCTCAGGCGTGAAGCTGTGGCGCGGCAGGTCGCGCCGGATCGGCTCGTTTTCGCACCGCGCGTTCCGCTTCCGGATCATCTCGCGCGGCACCGACTGGCGGATTTGTTCCTGGACACGCTGCCCCACAATGCCCATACGACGGCGAGTGACGCACTGTGGGCCGGTCTTCCGGTGCTGACATGCCGCGGAACCACATTTGCAGGACGCGTAGCGGCCAGCCTTTTACGCGCGGTCGGATTGGAAGACCTCATTGCTGAATCGATCCACGAGTACGAGGCTCTTGCGATAACCCTTGCTCGCGATCGGACATTACTTGGCAGAATGCGGCGAAAGCTATCCGATAGCCAACCAGCACTCCCCCTGTTTGATACCGCTCGTTACGCGCGTCACATTGAAGCCGCGTACACGAAGATGTGGGACCTTCACTGCCGCGGCGAGAAGCCGCAATCGTTCTCGGTTGCCCCCGCTGCATAGCCTAAAAGGCCGCAGTTGGCTCGGCGATGTTGTGCTTGGCCGTCTTGGACGCACAGGCACATATGCGGATGTCGTGGTTCGATATGCCCCGGTGTAAGACAAAACCCCCGGCGGTTTCCCGCCGGGGGTTCAAACGAGCTAACCGTGATCAGATCGATCAGGGCCAGAAGTTGCGTTGCACGCGGAAGATGCCGGACCAGACGTTGTTGTCGTCGATCGTCGCACCCGCCGGGTGTGCACCAACTGCTAAGGTTGTCACACCACCGCTGAATGCCGTCCGCACGTGCGAGTACATGACTTCGAGGCCGACATCGAGGTTCTCGACCGGGTTCCAGATCGTGCGCGAGCCGACCTGCCACAGGCTCCAGTCCGGATCGCAAACCGGGGCCACTATTCCCGCGGCTCCCAAGCACATCGTAGTACTCGGCTCGACTTTCAGGTAACCGCCGTAGATCGAACTTTGCAGGTTCGGCAGCCAGTGATGGGTATAGCCCGCCACAACCGCCCAGCTCTTGGTGAGTTCGAGCTGTCCCCCTGGCGCGAACACCGCGTCCGGATTCCAGCCGAGGGCGACGCTTTGACCGTCGAACACGCCGACGCCGCCGCTGGTGGTCAGGCTATAGTTTGTGTACTGGCCGGCGCCTTTGGCATAGTCGACCTCGACGCCGATGTGATCGCCCTTGCCGAGCATCGGCAGGTTGAACACAGCGCCGGCGCCGACCGCGAACCCGGCCTTGTCGTCCGGATGGCCGGTGGTGAACAGAGTGCCGTAGTAGGTCGGCCGCACATCGTGAAACGCGCCGCTGATGCCGGCGGAGCCCCAAGCCTGGTCGACGCGCAGGTTGGCGACGACATCCGGGAAGTCATTCCCGAACCCGCCTTGCTGGCTGTTCGGCAACGTTGTGCCGACCGCACCTGCGGCACCCCCAGTGTTGAAGATCGCCTTGCCGCCGCGGTCTTCCGCCGCGATCGAGGCCGAGATGCCGTTGCCGAATTGTGCGGTATAGCCGGCAACCGTAATGCCCGAGCCGCCCGACGCCGAGCCGATGAAGTTGGTCTGATAGCTTTCCGTCGGCGCCGGGTTGTAGATGTCGAAGAACGACTGCGTGCGGCCGAAGGTGAAGCCGGCCAACTGGATGAAGCCGCGGTCGATGAACGCGTTGCCGGGCGTCGAGGTGTATTCGTCACCCGACGTCCATTGCGCGCCGATGCGGATATAGGACCGCAAGGTGCCGTAGGCCGTCTGCGAACGCACGTCGAACGAAATCACGCCGCGGGTGCGCTGATTCGTATCGCGCGTGTCGGAGCGGGTGAACCGCGCGTTGGCGCCGGTCAGGTACGGCGAGAACGAGCCGCTCGCGTTCATGTCGATTTCATAGCGCATGAACCCGCCGATCTTCAGGCAGGTATCGGTGCCCGGGATGTACCAGAACCCCGCGCCGTACAGGCTGCAAATCTTCACGTACTGGACCGGTTTGGCCTTAACGGGAAG
>JAICMB010000233.1 GCA_025929455.1 Bryobacteraceae bacterium
TACCGCCACAAAACGCTGGAGCGCGCCTCTGGCTTCTTTCTTACTAAGAGCAAGCTGAACCGTGCCGCGCAGGAAGCGGTGGAGAAAGCGCAGCGTTACGCCTACGTAGGCCGGCGGCGCAAGAAGCGCGATTTTCGATCGCTGTGGATCGTGCGTATCGGAGCATCGTGCCGCGCGCTCGGCATTCCGTACAACAAGTTCATCAGCGGCTTGAAGAAGTCGGGCATCGAGCTCAACCGCAAGGTGCTTGCCGACATCGCGCTGAACGACGAAGCCGCATTCGCCGCGCTCGCCGAAAAGGCCAAGGCCGCGCACGCCGGAGCGCAATAATAGAGGGTACCGGGCGCGGGGCGAGACCATGCGCGCCTTTCCAACCGAGGAGTAAGCAGGATGGCAAGTCCCAGGCAAGCGCCCGAACCGGCGGCAGTAGCAGCTGAAGGCGCGGACACGCTGGAGGCGCTCGAGGAGCGCATCACGCGCGCCGTCGAACTCGTGATCGATCTGCGCGCGGAAAAGGAAACGCTCGAAGGGAAGCTGCGCAACGCGGCCACGGAGCGCGACGAAGCGCTGCGGCAGGCCGAAGCTGCACAGGCCGAGGCAGCGGAAGCGCGCGCGAATTTGGAACATACCGCGGGCGAGCTCGATAGTCTGCGCTCGGAGCGCAAGCAGGTGCGCACCCGTATCGAGAAGCTGCTGGGACAGATGGATCTGCTGAGCGAAGTCTAAGCGAGTTTCATGGCGGGCCGTTCCGAGCCAGTTCGCGTCACCATATTCAACCAGAGCTACAACCTGGTTGCGAATGGCGCGGCGGGGCAGGAGGCGCAGCAAGTGCAGGCGCTGGCGGCGCGTGTGGACGACTTGATGCACTCCATCGCGCGGCAGGCCGGCAACGTCGATGCTGCGCGCACGGCGGTGCTTGCGTGCCTGCATCTCGCCGATCAGCTTCAGGCGGTGGAGGCCGAGCTGGCCGAATTGCGCTCGCGCGTGGACAGCAAGGCGCGCGCGTTCGCGCTGCTACTCGACGACGCGATCGCGGTGGCGCATAGCGCCGGCGGCGAGTTTAACGGAGAATAGCCGATTTGTCTCTCGAAGACGAGCTGTACCAGCAACGCCTGGAACGAATCGACCGCATCCGCGCGCTGGGTTTTGAACCCTACGGGCATGGCTTCGATTTTTCGAACACCATTCCGGAGATCTGGCGGGAGTACGGCTCGCGCAGCGCGGAAGAGCTGACGGCCGAGCGCGTTACGGTGCGCATCGCGGGGCGTGTGATGACCGTCCGCCGCATGGGCAAGGCGGGCTTCGCGCACCTGCAGCAGGCGGGCGAGCGGCTGCAGATATACGTCCGTAAAGACGCGGTGCCGGCCAACGATTACGAGCTGTATCAATTGCTCGATCTGGGCGACATCGTCGGCGTCGAAGGCTATCTTTTCCGGACCAAGACCGGCGAGCTGAGCGTGCACGCCGAAAAGCTTGACTTCCTATCGAAGACGCTGTTTTCGATGCCGGAGAAATGGCATGGGCTCGAAGACATCGAGACGCGCTACCGGCAGCGCTATCTGGACCTGATCGCGAATCCTGAATCCCGGCAGATCTTCGTTATGCGCGCGAAAATCATCGCATCGCTCCGGCGGCAATTGAATGAGCGCGGATATCTCGAAGTGGAAACGCCCATGATGCAGCCGCTGTACGGCGGCGCGGCGGCACGGCCGTTCGTGACGCATCACAACACGCTCGATATCGATCTTTTCCTGCGCATCGCGCCGGAGCTGTATTTGAAGCGTCTGGTGGTTGGCGGGCTCGATCGCGTCTACGAGATCAACCGCAATTTCCGGAACGAAGGCATCTCGACGCAGCACAATCCGGAGTTCACGATGCTGGAGTTCTATCAAGCGTACGCGGATTACCGCGCCATGATGGATCTCTCGTGCGAGCTGCTGCGGCAGACGGCGATCGACGCGACGGGGTCGGCGGTGGTGGAGTATCAGGGCGCGCAGCTCGATTTCGGCAACGTCGCGCGCCGGACCATGCGCGACATCGTTGGCCGGCCGGACCTGACCGGGCACGAACTGGTTGAACTGTTCGAAGCGCAGTTCGAGCACACGCTGGTGCAGCCGACCATTGTGTACGAGTATCCGGTAGAAGTTTCGCCGCTCGCCGCAAACAGCCGCGAGGATGCGCGGTTTACGGACCGTTTTGAAATTTACGCGGCCGGCATGGAGATCGGCAACGCATTCACGGAGCTGAATGACCCGCGCGAGCAGCGGCGCCGTTTCGAGATGCAGCTTCAGCAGCGCGCCGGCGGCGATGAAGAAGCGCACCAGATGGACGAGGATTACATCCGCGCGCTGAGCTATGGCATGCCGCCCGCCGGGGGCGAGGGCATCGGCATTGATCGGTTGACGATGCTGCTGACGAACTCGCGCTCTATCCGCGACGTCATTCTTTTCCCGCTGCTGCGACCCGCAGGACATGCCGCGCACGGAAGCGAATAGATTCGAGCTGTTCGTCGCGCTGCGCTATCTGCGCGCGAAGCGCAAGCAGGCGGTGATCTCGGTGATTACGATCATTTCGGTGGTCGGCGTCGCGGCTGGCGTAATGGCGCTGGTCATCGCGCTCGCGATCAACAACGGATTTCGCAACACGCTGCAGCGCAGCCTGCTCGGCGCGACGGCGCATGTCACGATTCTCGAAAAGCAGCCCGAGTACGGCATTCAAAACTGGCGAGAACTTGATCCCAAGCTGCGCCGCATACCGCACGTCGTTTCCGCAACGCCGGGTCTGTACGGCACGGTGCTCGTCATCGGGCCGCTGCAATCCACGGGCGCGGTGCTGAAGGGCATTCCGCTCGATAATGCGCCCGATATTCTGCGCAACTTGAAGGCAGGCTCGTTTGAAGCGATGCGCGACCTGGCGGCGAAATCGGGCGGCATGCAGGGGATCATTCTCGGCAGCAAGCTCGCGCAGGCGACCGGCATGATGCTGAACAGCGTCGTCAACGTGATGAGCCCGCAAGGTGAGCTGACGCCGATGGGGCCGCATTACACGCGCGTGCCGTTTCGCGTGGCCGGCATTTTCGAAACGGGTTTCTACGATATCGATTCCGGCTGGGCGTTCACCTCATTGAAATCCGCGCAGGAGCTGTTCGGGCTGCACGATGTCGTTAACAGTATCGAGCTCCGGCTGGATGACATTTACACGGCGCCGGAGGTGGCCCGAGCGGCCGAGCGCATCACCGGGCCCACATTGGCCGCGAACACCTGGATGCAGCAATACAGCCAGATTCTGCACGCGCTGAACTTGGAGAAGGTCGTGACGGCGATCACGGTGGGGCTCATCGAAATCGTAGCGGCGCTGAATATTCTGATCACGCTGGTGATGCTGGTTATGGAAAAGAACCGCGACATCGCGCTGTTGCTGTCGATGGGCGCGCGACGGGCGCAAATACGGAAGATCTTTGTGTTTCAGGGATTATCGATCGGCGTGGTCGGCACCGTGATCGGCCTGGCGCTGGGCTACGGAATTTCGCTGCTCTCGGGACACTATCATTGGCTGCGGCTCGATTCCGACGTGTACGCGCTTAATTACGTGCCGTTCGCACCGCGCTGGCTGGATGGACTGTGGATCGCGGGCGCGGCGATTCTGGTCAGCTTTATCGCGACTATCTATCCGGCGCGCAGCGCCACGCGCATCCTGCCGGCCGAAGCGTTGAGGTATGAGTAGCGGGACGAGTGCTACGCTGAAATGTGGTGCAGGCGGCCTCGCACTGGTTCTTATCCGTTCTGATGGGAGTCACGCTCCTGTGGGGCGGGTGCGTTGCGTGTCCGCAATTCTTCATGTTTCCCTCGCCGCACGCCAAGGACTGCTGCAAGTCCGGGCACTGCAAAACGCCACCCAAATCGCAACAAACCGCGCCCGTGGAATGCCAGCGCATGCCGTATCAGGCGCACGCTCCGTTTCACATTACGGTGGATATGACGACTGTGGCCGCGGTGATTGCACCACCGGTCGTTTTAGCAGCGTCGAACGGCCATACGCCGGCCGTTTTTATTGATCCTTCGCCGCCCGGTACTCAAGCGCTGCTGTCGACTTTCCTGATCTAGTCTCCTCCCTGCTGGTCGGGTTTCCGCAAAACGGAACCGCGAATCCATGGAGGTGAACATTGCAGCGCCGAAATGTCTCAAACATAGTAGTCGCACTTGCGTTGACGCGGTGCGCGTTCGCGACCGGGCATGGACCCGTGTTCGCGCTGGCAACGCCAACCAATCCCAAGGGCGGCTTTAGTCTGGACACGAGCATCATGGGCCGTTACGGCGATGGCGGTGGAACGATGGACCGCACGGAGTTGGGATATGGCATTACGCAGGATCTGAAAATCTCCATCTCCGCACCTGTGATGTTTCAAACCGAGCCGTTCGTGCCGGCGCGGTTCTCCGCGTTTATGCCGATGGGCGGCGACTTCGAAACGCTGGCGGTGTGGCGTTTTCAGCGCAGCGATACGGGCGTGGGCTCGCGCTTCGAAACGGCCGCGATCGGCGGGCTGCTGCTTCCCGGTCCACAAGCATCTGGCGGTCCGCTAAATGGACTACATAGCGGTCCCGGAGTTTTGGCGGGCATTGTCACGGGCTTCGCGTCGCGCAGTCATTACGCGTGGGTGGGCGTGACATATCAGGCTTACGCCGCCTCGCATCGCGACCGCCGGCCGGGCGTGCTGTTCTACAGCGCTACATATGCGTACCGCCCGCGAGCGTGGCGCCGCGATTCCGGCTGGGACTGGCGCATATTCGGCGAACTTACCGGCGAGAACACCGCTGGGATTGTGCGTAACGGCGCTGCACTGCCGCGCTCCGGCGCTGGCGAGGTCTTCGTTGGCCCGTCCGCGCTCGGCGTGTACAAGAATTACGCCGTGTCCGCGGGCGTGCAGTTTCCTATTTATCGCGATGCGAGCGCATTATTTCCACACGAGCGTGTCCGCGTCGCAATGACGCTGTCGTATTTCTTTTGAAAGGATCTCCTATGGTACGAGTTGCTGTTGTTTTGCTGTTGTGTACCGCTGCAGTGCGGGCCGAAATTCTGCAAATGGATCTGTCCATCTTCGGGATGGATTGAATGACGTGTGCCTATGCCGTGCGCAGGGCTTTACGAAAGATCGATGGAGTGGCAAGCGTGGACGTGAGCTTAAATAAGGGCTTGGCGACGATCCGGTTGAGGCCGGGCAATTCTGTGCGGCCGGAGCAGTTCTGGCAGGCCGTTCGCGACAACGGGTTTACTCCGAAAACGACGCACGTCAGCGTGCGAGGCACCATCGTGAACGCGAAGCCGGAGCTGAAAGTGAGCGGGAGTGGCGAGCTTCTGCAACTTTCCGCCAGCGCGCAGTTGCTCGATGCGGCACGCCAAGACGCGGGCAAAGCGGTACGCGTCGAAGGCACTCTCACGCCCGGTAAAGACGTGAAGGCGCAAGTGCCGCTCGTGATCGCAAAGATTACTCCGGAGGCGCACTGACGTGGAAACGCTCGCGCCTGCCCCGCCGCGCACTGCGGTCCTGAGTTATGTGTCGCTTTTCACGTCATTCGGAACGCTGCTGTGCTGCGCGCTGCCGTCATTGCTGGTTCTCGTTGGCCTCGGCGCGACGGTTGCCTCGTTCCTCTCCGCCGTGCCGTGGCTCGTCGCGCTGTCTCGCCACAAGGACTGGGTGTTCACGATCGCGGGGGTGTTGATCGGCGGCAATCTTTTGTATGTATACGTGCTGGCGCCACGGTTGCGCGGCACGGCGTGTGAGGTTGGCGGCGCGTGCGATGTCGCGAGCCGCTTCAGCCGGGCAGTGCTGTGGGCGTCCGCGGTGATTTACGGTTTCGGTGCGTTCA
>JAICMB010000592.1 GCA_025929455.1 Bryobacteraceae bacterium
GCACGAAGTTTTCCGCAGCTTCAATTCGATTGCGTCTTTGTAGGTGAGACTGACGAACAGGAACAACTGGTGAGTTCCTTCCAGAATCTCGTTCAAATTCATGAACTCTTGTTCCAGAGGATCAATGTGCAACGACATCGTAGCACCTGGCCCGATCATCGGTTGCGCGATCGCCTGGTCCGCCTCAGGCAGCTGTCGCGGTGTTCCGATCTCGACAATGACGCCAGATCGGCTGAATACTTCAAATGCCGGTGTCCTGCCCGCGTTGAGAACCGGCACGACGATTTGCCACGGCAAGGCTTCCCCGGAGTAGGATTCGGGAATCTTTTCCGCGATCTGGGCCACCGGCACGATCAACCACGCGCGCTGGCCGACAACGTTGGCCTTCGCCAAAACCTCGTTGGCAAGTGCGGTTTTTTCAACATACTGGCGCTGCGCCTTCGACGTCGCATCGGCCTCCTTCCGGAGCCGGCGGGTTTCGAGTGCGAGCCATCCGGTCATGGCCGCGAGCGCGAACGTGAAGATGCTGACCCAGAAATCCCATTGCGTGTAAAAAACAGATTCTGGAGTCGCCTGTATCATTTGCCCTTACCATCGCAAGCACCGGGAACGGAGTCGTTGTCCCATGATCTCCCGAAACGGCTCGTCCAAGCTTTGGTCTCGTTCTTGCGCTGCAGACACAAAAAAGGAGGGGACCGGGAGGCCCCTCCTCTGAAGGTTGTTTGTTTTGTAGGGCACTTAGCGCGGGCTGATCAGCACGGCAACCAGGCTCGTGTCGGTGGGATTCTGCACCGACGCCCGCATTTCTTTCTCGAGCTTCGAAGTCTTCAGCACGCGGCCGCCGCCTCCGGTCCAGATCTGCGCCAGGAAATACTGGTCGCCGTACCGGCGAAACACCAGCTTCGAAGCACCGTCGGTGGCCTGCTTGTTGTGCGGCGCCATCAGCATCACGGAGTCGCCTGTATCCCTATCGCGGATCTGGACGACGGCGTTTGTTCCACCGGTGGGCGTTACGGTGTACGTGCCGGCAGCCATCGTCGTATCGCCAGCGTGATACGCAAACGGAACATGGGCAACGCAGTTGGAAGAATCTTGGGCGTAAACAGTGGCGCCGGTAGCCAGGACTGCCGCGACGGCGAATAACGAATTGCGAAGTGTGTTTTTCATGGTAGCCTCCCGTAAATTTCCGGGATTTTCTCGTCCCGGCGTTCTCGTCTTTTCTGTCCGAGTACGGCGGGATAGAAGGCATGTGTTGCGCCACTTGTAATTTGTGCGGCTTGACCTGTAAGTTATTGAGAACGCAAGCGAGCGTGCAGCAAGATCGTCACGGCAGAGAAGCGAAAGGATAATTCACTATCCGATTGGTGAGTGGCGCGCGGAATGCCTGGCGCGTCAGCGCAGAATCAGCAGGCCCGCCTCCATGCGGTCCTTGCGCGCACGGCTCCAGATCACGCGTGCGGTTCCTTCTTCCGTGGGATTCGCGAAACTGACGATCGCGCCAGTGGGCAACTGCACGTTCTTGTGCCAGACGCGCATGCCGCGACCGCTGGTCTCAAGCAGAAACGCATTGACCGTCGCTTCCGGGTTCCCGTAGGAGATGCGGATACGGCCCTGCGCGGGAAAGCGCGGTTCCGAGCGGCGGCCGTTCGCCTCGCCTACGGCAGGCGTCCCGGGGCTCGTTGCGATAGTCGCACCGGCGGAGTAGAACATGACATCCTTCTTATCGGCCCGCCCGGCTCGGAACATTAGTTTAATTGCGCTCAGGCCGCCGCGCCATGTCATACCGTGATGTGCAGCAGGCGCTCCGCGTTGCCGTGGTACACCTTCCGCAACACCGCGTCCGGCAAGCCCACGCCGTAAATCTTCCAGCGGCCCTGTGGCGGAATTTTCGCCGGTGCGTAATCGAAATACTCGTCCTCGGTCTCGAGGAAGCGAAAGTAAATCTCATATAGCTTGTCGCCGTAAAGCTGCTGCGGAAACTCCTCGCCGTGCGGTGTCGCGTCCGTACCGAACAGGATGCGGTCCTGATATTTGTCGAAGAACTTCCGTGCGGTGCGCGGCTGACGCCCAAGCTCGCCGATACGCGCCGCGATATCGACCGCCATGTTCGGGAAACGGTCCAGGTTCTCCGACACGTTCTGCAGGTTCTCGGCGAAGTTGCCTACATGTAGAACGAGAAACTGCGTGCGCGGATGGCGCGCGATCACGCGGTTGCGCGCTTCGAGCAGCTCGGCGTTGCTCGGAAAATCGCCGCCGTAGAACGACCATTCCGGGTGATTGTTCAGCTCCTCGTAACGCTCGTTGAAACGGTCGGTCGGAGTAAAGAACGCCACGGGGTCGGAGATGTGCATCGCCACCGGCATATTCAGTTGCCCGCAGGCGTCCCACATCGGATCGAAGCGCGGATCGTCGATCTTGACCAGTTTGCCGGAGGTGATGTTCTCGCGCAGATACAGGCCCAGCGTCTTGAGAATCTTCAGGCCTTTCGCGCTGTCGCGGTGCGCCTGCGCGATCGCGTCGGCTTGCGTGCGCGGATAGTCCGGCTCGAGAAATCGGCTGTACCAGGGCACCGTGAACGTGTAGAAGCGCCCCGAGTGCGCGCGGTCGTAGCGCGCGATCGATTCCTGCAGGCCCTCGGCGTAACCGCCCGTCAGATTGACCAGTGCGCGCAGTCCCTTGCGGTCCATCACGGGCAGCAGTTCCTCGGGCGGCGCCAGGTAGTTGCGCTCGGCCGAGAGGCCCACACCGTGAACGAACTTCTTCGCGAACGAGATGTGCGTGTGCACATCGACAACCGGGTACCGCGCGCGGTCCGCGTGTGTTTCGGACACCTGCAGCATCGTGTGCGGCTCGTATTGCGAGAGGTCGAGCGGCTTATGCGGAGGCTTCTGTTCCGCGCCCGAAGCGCTTCCGCCGCCCAC
>JAICMB010000317.1 GCA_025929455.1 Bryobacteraceae bacterium
TGCGGATTGGTTCATCGAAGCCATCCGTGCGGAACGCGGTTACGGTTAGTGGAATGGTCCCGCCGCGCGGGACGTTCGGATTCGAAGGGCGCACGCTGAGCCGGAAGTCCGGACGCGGCTCGCGGATGTTGAGGCGGTACGCGTAATCCTCGCCGCCCATGCCACGGACGTCGCGGATACGCACGAGATAATCGCCGGTCTCCGGAGCTCTAAAGTGCACGACCGAATCCTTCCCGTACCCTGGGCCGCCGTCATCGTTCGAATAATACAGATGCACGAGAGGCAGCCCGTTGGGCGTGAATTTGCGGCCGGGCGGGTAGATGCGGACTTTATATACGGGCTTATCGATGGAGTGCGCTTCGGTGGTCGTATCGAAGTACGCGATGCGCTGACCGCCGAACTGATCGAAACCGATATCGGCATCGGGACTGTCGGGGATGTTCTCGATGCGAATGATTTCGCCGCCGATCATGAGATAATCGCCGACCTCCAAGCCCGAGCGGTCCCCGATGCGGATGGCGGGCGAAGCGGAATCGCGCTCGGACAAGGTCGTAAACGTTTGGAGAATCGCACGGGCCGTGGTGCGCTCGATCGGCTTGCCGGCCGCGTCCAATACGTCAACGATCGAATCGAGCTGTGAACCGAGCCGGCGCGCGTTTACCTCGACCACAACGCTCTGTCCCTTGGTGGCGTGAAATTGGAAGTAGTTCTCAACGGGGGTCCCGTTATGCGGAGCCGCGACTTTGCCGTTGATGGTGAGGGGCAACTTGACGGGCTGCGCGGCGGCGACTGTGACATTCGCGCCCGCGGACTCGATCTCCGGATCGCGTCCGACCGCAAGCGTCCATTCGTTGAATGAGTGCGCGGGACGGACGCGGATGCTGTCTTCGCTGGTTCCGTCCAGCTTGCCCGCAACAAAGACCGGCGCGTTCTTCATGCCATAACCGCTGAACGCGATGTTTTGCTGCGCGCCCAACCGCACCCCCAAAGGATACGAGCCCGTGGTGATTGGAAAGTTGCCCGCCAGAATGCGATAGAAATTGCTCGTTTTGCCGCTGCCCGCAAAATCGGCGACCTTGACGTAGTAAGTTCCGGCCTTGGCGAACTTGTGCGCAAACCACAAGGTGTCTTGCGCGCCATCGGCGCCGAACTGTTTCACCACGCTTTGATCCGCCGCGAGGATCGTGACTACGGGCTGCAAGGTCGACCCGATCATCATCGCCGGATTTTCGAAGATCACCTGCTCGCCGTCCTTCACAGTGATTTTGTAGTAGTCGACATCACCCGAACGCGAGATGGTGCCGGCGAGAATAGTAGGCAAGTAAGTCTCGAATGCATTTTCGGGCGTATCGTTCGGCTCGCGATCCGGCGTTTCGCCGTAATACGGTTCGACGAGAAAGCTCGCGGCGGATGTTGTGCCGAGCGGCGTCTGCAAGCGGAACTTCACGGGTCCGATCTCCGCTTCAGGCGAAACATCGAGTTCCAGCGTGACCTGATTGCGCGGCGGCAGCGGACCCAGATCGACAGTGGAGCGGGTGCCGTTGGAGCCAAGCCGCACTTCCGGCAGATCGGGAAGTTCCTTCACGCGCAGGACGCGGCCGTTCACGCCTTTCTCGTTGAAATACACCGTGCTCGCGCCGGCAAGATTCAGTCCCTCGATAGTCAGCTCCGTGGTCGCGCCGCGCGCGATTCCGAGCGGTGCGACCGAATCGATGCGCGGCGGCGTGGTGCGGCGTCCCGGCGCAGGCGCGTCCATCTCCGCCGCGTTCACGGACACAGCGCCGAACCCGGCACAGAGGATAAAAACGATAGCGCGCTTGCTCATGTGCACCTCGTGATGGTTACCGGGCCGCACGATGCAGCCCCGGCGGCAGAATCTCGTCCCATTTGCCGTCAAACTGTCCGACCGCGATCCGGTGCCCGTCGGGCGAGTAGCCCAGCCCGTACACCCAATCGGTCTGCGGGAACGACTGCACTTCGTTGAGATCGGGAACGGTGAATATTTTGACAGTGCGATCGGCCGAAGCAGACGCCAGCATTTTGCCATCGGGCGACCAGGCCAGTCGCAGAATGGCGTCCTCGTGCGCGATCAATGAATTTTCCAAGGTGCCGGATTTCTCGCCGAGCGACCAGATGCGGATGCTCTTGTCCAGGCCGCCGGCCGCTACATAACGCCCGGTCGGATCGATCGCGACAGTGTTGATGCCGTCCTGCGGCTCCGAAAGCGTGTACAGCCGTTCGCCGGTCGCAACGTCCCAGATCTTTACGGTGCGGTCCGCCGCGCCCGAAACCAGACGCTTGCCGTCGGGAGTGAAGGCGAGCGCGTATATCGCGTCGATGTGGTCCTTAAAGGTGCGGACTTCTTTGCCATCCGCGACATTCCACAGCTTAATCAGCTTGTCGTAGCTCGACGTAGCGACCGATTTTCCGTCTGGAGTGAATGCAACCGCGAAGATGCAGTCCGCGTGTCCGTGAATGGTGCTGACGAGCTGGCGCGATGCAACGTCCCAGATCTTCACCTCGCCCGAGCGCGCCGGCAGTCCTCCCGCCGCCGCGAGCAGCTTCCCATCACGCGAGAACGCGACCGCACGCACCGCGTCCGCCTCGCCGCTGAGTTCCGCGACCTGCTGCTTACTTTCCGCGTCCGCCAGGCGCACCGAGCGGAAGCCCGCGAGCGCGATCAGTTTGCCGTCAGGGCTCCAGGCGAGGTCGTAGATCTGCGGTTTCACCGGGATCAGCGGGTCGATGTGCGGCAGCTTGGCCGCGGCTTTGGGAGCCGCCGAAACGGCGTTGACGGGCGCGGGCGCGCCGGCATCGATCCAGGCTTTGATCTTCGCGACATCGCTTTCGGCGAGCTTGGTCCCGTCCATCGGCATGGCGGGCTTCACTTGCCCGGTGATCATGAGCACCATGCGGCTCTCCGCGCTTTTGCCGGCGACGATCACCGCGCCGTGACTGCCGCCCTTCATGGCGCCGGTGTAGTCGTCGAGAATCAAGCCGCCCATGTGCGCCGCGGTCGAATGACATCCGGCACAGCGGTTGTTGAATATCGGAGCGACATCGCCCTCGAAGGTCACGTCAGCCGCGAATACAGGCGCCGCGGCTGCGGCAAGAATGAGACAGGCACTTACTGCGCGCATTTAGTGATTAAACAGAAATTCCTTACTCGTGAGTAATGCCCAGACCATGTCTTCGAGCGCTTGATGATGCGCTTCGTCCATCGCCTCCGGCGTACCGCTGGACGGGCGAGCGGACGCCAGGTCGCCCAGCAGCGTACTCTTTTCCTGATCCTTGGGGTAGCGGCCGAACGCCGTCAGATATAGATAATCGACGACGCGCGAATCAGACAGCCCCAGTTTTAAGAGGAGCGAAATGTTACCCGCCGGCGAGCTGAGTTTCTTGTTAAGCGTGTCACCGTTAATGATGTGCAGCGCCTGGGCAACTGTCGCATCGGACGAGCGCTCGCCCGCGTCGCAGACCAAACGTGCGGGGCGGCCGAAAATTGTCAGGAATTGTGAGGGGACTTGCGTCTCCGGCAATTGCATCGCTCGCGTGCCGCGCGGGTATCCGCTAAACTGCGTTGGAACGCCGGTCACCTGCGACATGGCGTCCAAAATGACTTCGCCAGGCAACCGCTTGATGATGTACTTCGAGTAGAACACGTTATCATTCTGATTGGTCGCGTTTGCTTCCGCCGACAACTGGTACACACTCGAATTCATGATTGTGCGGATCAGATACTTGACATCATAGGCGTGGCGCACGAAGTCGTCCGTGAGCGCCGCAAAAAGTTCTTCGTTCGAAGCGGGATTGGTGGCGCGTAAGTCGTCTACGGGGTTGCAGAGCCCGCGGCCCATGAAGTTGGCCCATACGCGGTTCACCACATTACGCGCGAAATAGGGGTTTTTCGGACTGGTCATCCAATCCGCGAACACGACTCTGCGGTCGATCGGAGAGTCGAGCGGTATCGCCTTGCCGTCGAGCGGCGTGGGCGGCAGCGGCTTCAACAGCCGCGGATGGATCACATCGCCGGAGGTCTTCGCAAATACCACTTCATCGCCGGGCTCCTGGCCATTCTTAATGCCGACCCGAGCGAACAGGTTCACCAACTCGTAATACTGTGTCTGCGTCCACTTTTCGAGCGGATGATTATGGCAGCGGGCACAGGTGACGCGCTGTCCGAGAAACGCCTCAGTGGTCGTTTCGGTAAGATCGATCGGATTTTTGTGCAGGATGAAGTAGTTCAGTGCGCCGTTCTCGCGCGTGCTGCCCGTGCTGGTCAGCATTTCGTAGGCGAGCTTGTTCCAGGGCTTGTCCTGCTGGACGCTGTTTCGAATCCAGTTATAGAACGCCCACATACCGGCCGGGCGCAGCTTGCGGCTGGATACCAGAAACAGATCGGACCACTTATAGGCCCAATAGTCGACGTACTCCGGCTTTTCGAGTAACTGGTCAATCAGCCGCGCGCGCTTGTCAGGACGCTTGTCGCCAAGAAAATCCTCCACCTCCTGCGCGGTAGGCAGCACACCCGCGGCGTCCAGGTAGGCGCGCCGGATAAAGGTCGCGTCGTCGCACAGCTTCGAAGGCGCGATATTCAGCTTGCGCAGCTTATCGATAACCAGCCCGTCGACGTAATTGTGTTTGGGGAAAGTTTCATAGGCGGCGTCGGCCACCTGGTTGGGGAAGGGCACTGTGAGGCGCGAATACAAGACCCGGCTGGAGTACCAAAGCGTGACGGCTGCTTCTCCCGGGCCAACCATCTTCACATGGCCGTTGTCGTCGACCGTTGCCACGCCCTCGTTGTTCGAGGAGTACTTGACCCAGCGAGTTACGTCTTCCACGTGCCCGTCGGAAAAACGTGCGCGCACAACCAACTGCTGTTCGGCGCCCGGCTGCAGTGTTGCTGCCGCGGGATAAA
>JAICMB010000573.1 GCA_025929455.1 Bryobacteraceae bacterium
ACAGGGGCATCTCGTAAACCCACGTCATCGTGAAGCGATGGGTACGGTCGAGAGCGCTATTTCCCCGCTCGTTCCGCATATCGTTGAAGTCCTGCGGACGCCGCGGCGTCAGATACGTCGAGAAGTGCGACACCGTATTGTCGTCGATGTTATGGCTCCAGGTATACGACCCCACGAACTGGACCCCATGGGAGAAACGCTTGGTCAACTGCGTAGCCAATCCGTGGTAAATCGAATTTCCGATCGGCATGAACGCCGTGATATTGCTCGTGAACCCGGCGTTGTAGAAGGAAGGGGTGAACGGGTTGATGTCCTGCAACTGCGCAAGCGTGAGATTGAGCGAGTTCAACTCCGCCTGCGTAGGCGCCGTCAGATAGGTAGGCAGGCTCTGCGAAGCCGTCACCGGCGTATTGGTCTTGTTGATTTGCGTCTGCTGTAGCAGGTGCACGCCTCGCGTCCCCAGGTACCGGACCTCCAGCGTGTAGTCGTTGCGGAAAACGTGCTGCACGCCCACGTTCCACTGGATCGCGTACGGCACCTTCTGATCCGGAATGTACGATCCCGTGTTGGCGCGCGCGTCTTCCGCCGAAAGTGCGCTGCCCACCACCAGGTCCGTCGGCCGGATGCCGCCATTGGCGAGGAACGGCGCGACGTAAAAGTCGGGGCGCGTATTCGCGTCCACGGTCGGGCTCAACTGCGGCGGGTAGTCCGTCAGGCCGACGTTGTCGTAGATGACGTCATAGCCCATGCCAAACCCCGCGCGAATCGATGTCGTCCCGCTATGTCCCGGCGACCATGCCACCCCAATGCGCGGAGCGAAGTTCGTGTTCTGCGGCTTCGGCTCTGTGAAATCGAGCAGCCCCGGCACGCTTGCCACTGCGTTCAGCGTCTGTAGCTTCATCGTTACCGGCACCGTGGTGCGCTCCCACCGTATTCCCAGGTTAAGGCTCAGGTTATTGCGTACGCGCCACTGGTCGGTCGCATAGGCGTAAGTGGCCCACTGGTTTCCGTAATAGGGCGTCGTGCCCAGGTTGCGCTCCGCCAAACTGTCGGGAACCTGGTCGGTGAGGAACCCCGCAAGCGTGGTGTAGTTGTAATCGCCGCGTACGCGCTGGATAAAGAACTGCGGCGAGATATAGTCGCGGCCGTCGAAGCCGAACCGCATGGTGTGCTTGCCCTTGGTCCAGTTGATGTTGTCCACCAGTTCATAAGTATTCTGGATCGTGAACTGCGGCGCGTTGGGGTCCGGCCCGATCTGCAGGCCCAAGTCCTCGAACTGGATATTGGGGAAGACGTCCACCCCGGGAAACTGATCGCCCGGCGTAGTGTAGAACTGGCTGAACCGGTTGAAGCCCAGGCGCAGTTCATTCGTTACGGTCGGCGAAAAAGAATGGATGTTGGAGACCGTCGCCAGGTAGAATCGCTGCGGCAGCGTGGTCCAGAACACCGGCAGGTTGGCCAGGTTATCCAGTGCGTTGCTCTTGTTGTAAATGAAGCGCGCGCGGATCTGGTCCTTGTCGGAATGCTGATAATCGACGCTTCCCACCGCGCTCCAGAAGTTCGTGTAGTTCGCGCCCGCCACCGGTACGATGCCCACCGGTATAGCTACTCCGTTCACCGTACTGGTATCGGTTGCCGAAGGCGCCGCGGGCACATACTTCTGCATGATCCCCAGGTTGGTCTTCGAAAGACCGGACATGCCGCTCAGCGTGGCGTAACCAGCCGCGGTCGGCGAAAGCACGGGCGATCCCGTCGTGGAGGCGAACCCGAACGGCGCATACTCCACCGACCCGAAATAAAACAGCCGGTCTTTAATCAGCGGACCGCCCAACGTCAGACCCATCCGGTTCTGGTCGTAGCGCTGGTTGGTCAGGAAACCCTGCCGCGCGAACGCCTGGTCCACGGCGTTCAGGTTGCGGTTCTGAAAATACTCATAGAGCGAGCCGTGGACCTCATTCGTGCCGCTCTTAATGACGGTGTTGAACTGCCCTCCGGTGGAATGGCCGAACTCCGCGCCCACCTGGTTTTGCATCAGGGTAAACTCGGCCGTGGCCTCCGTCGGCACATACACCAGGGGACCAGTCACGCCCTTGTTGTTGTTGTCGACGCCTTCCACTTGGAAGTTATTCTCCACCGGCCGCTGTCCCCCTACCGAGGGGCCGGTGCCGTAGCCCACGCCGCCGTTCGACGCCACTCCCGGAGCCAGCAGCGAAAGATTCAGCGCGCCGAACAGACCGTTAGCGTTCTCGATGATCGGCAGGTTAACGATCTGCCGCGCTTCGAACGTGCTCTGAAGTTGCGCCGTAGTTGTATCGATCGTCGCCGGGGCCTCCGTAACATCCACCACGGAAGAGACGCTGCCCACTTGCAAGGTCAGGTTCGCCGTAGCGGTCTGGTTCAGGACCAGGTGCACGTTCTTCAGGCTGGCCTTGGCAAAGCCGGCCGCCGACGCCGTAACATCATACACGCCGATTGGCAGATTATTGAACCGGTACTGCCCGGTCGCCTCGGTCTTCGTGGATGCCTTGACGCGGGTAGCTATATTGGCCACTTCTATATCGGCGTTCGGTATGCCGCCGCCAGTTGCGTCGACCACCGTTCCAATCAGGTTGGCATCCGTGGTCTGGGCGAAGCCGCACACTGCGGACGCCGCAAGCGCTATTAACAATGGAATTCGCATGAATCCTCCCGGAGCTTCGTATTTACTCAAAAGCGTTTCCGTTTCACCCCGCCAAAGCAAAGTCTTAACCAATGAGAAAACGTAAACCGAACGGCGAATCATCCTGGCGGTTATCGCACCGTAAAGCAGCCTAAACCCACTTCGACGAGGGTTTCTCTATGTAATTCAGTAATCTCGTGATCCGAAAAAAGAAAGCTCGCCCGGCTTGGTTAATCAGCCGGGCGAGGCGGGAGAGCAGGGTTAATCGAGGGGGCAGGGGGGAATGCTGACGCCGTTATCCTCAAGCGCCGCTCCCACCTTCAGGAGCAACGCCTCTTCAAATGCCGGGCCCACGATCTGCAATCCGGCCGGCAGGCCCTCGCC
>JAICMB010000660.1 GCA_025929455.1 Bryobacteraceae bacterium
ATTGCGCACACCGCCGGCGCGCGCGTTACCGGGGCATAGATAACAGGACGGATCGTACGGCATCGCCGCCGGTGCGGCGGGTTCCTCCACCTGTCCCTGCCACGGCCGTTGCGTGCGATGCGGAGAAACCAGCACCCATTCGCCCGTGAGCGCGTTCCGCCGGCGATGCGGCCAGCGGTTCAGCTCTTCCATCTGCACGTGAACAGAATAGCGTTACGGCGCGGTTGGAAACGGAACAGCGCCCGGCACGATCGAATATAGTTCATGGCGCGCTCCGTTCTCTTTGCCGGTTGCATATTGATCCTCGCGGGACTCGCCGCGCGCCCGGCCAGCGAACCCGAGCTCACGCTGCCCACGCTGAAGCAGCCGGTCGAAATCCTGTGGGACCGCTGGGGCGTGCCGCATATCTACGCCAAAGATCAGTACGATCTCTTCTTCGCGCAGGGCTGGACCGCCGCGCATGACCGCCTCTTTCAACTCGATCTGTGGCGGCGGGTCGGAACGGGCCATCTCGCCGAAGTGCTGGGGCCGGCCGCACTCGCGCGCGACCGCTTCGCGCGCCTGATGCGCTATCGCGGCGATTGGGACAAAGAATGGCAGTCTTACGGACCGGATGCGAAAGAGATCGCGACGGCGTTTACCGACGGCATCAACGCGTATATCCTGTCGCTCGACAAGCACTGGCCCGTGTGTTTCAAGATCGCCGGATACGGACCGGATAATTGGAAGGCCGAAGACGTGACCGCGCGCATCGCGGGGCTCGGAATGTCTCACAATGTCATGAGCGAACGACAGCGCGCGCAAGATGTCGTGAAGTTCGGGCTTGAAAAAGTTCAGACCGTCATGCCACCCGACCCGGCGCGCGCGCTCGATCCCCCGCCAGGCATCGACCTGGCTTCGCTCACGCCCGCGATCCTGCACGACTATCGCGTCGCGGTCGGCAACATCGTATTGACGAATCCGCAGGGCAGCAACAATTGGGTAGTCGATGGAACCATGTCCGCAACGGGCGCCCCGCTGCTTGCCAACGATCCGCATCGCGCGCTGCTGATTCCATCGCTGCGAAAAACCGTGCACCTGTCGGCGCCAGGATGGGACGTAATCGGCGCGGGTGAACCGGCGCTGCCCGGCGTGGCGATCGGGCACAACGCGAATGTCGCCTGGGGCCTGACCATCGTCGGAACCGATCAGCAGGATCTGTACATCGAGCAGCTCAATCCCGATAGTCCGAACCAGTACCGCTACAAAAGTGCGTGGAAAGACATGGATGTCGAGCACGAGCAGATCGCGGTCAAGGGTCAGGAGAAGCCTACTGACGTGGAACTGCAATATACCGTGCACGGGCCTGTGATCTACGAGGACAACGCACGGCACGTCGCGTATGCGCTGCGCTGGGTCGGAAGCGAACCGGGCGGCGCGGGTTATCTCGCAAGCCTCGCGCTTGACCGCGTCAAATCCGCGGAGGAGTTTCGCACCGCGACGGCGCGCTTCAAAATACCGAGCGAGAATCTCGTCTACGCGGACACCAGCGGCAATATCGGATGGATCGCGGCCGGCGTGGCGCCCATTCGTCCCAACTGGTCGGGCCTGTTCCCGGCGCCGGGCGGCGGCGACTACGAATGGAGCGGATACATCGCTTCCGATAAGATGCCGCAGGCCTACAACCCGCCATCGCATCACATCGCGACATCGAACAACAACATCCTGCCGAAAGACTATCCGCACCCGCTGTCGTACGAGTGGGCGCCGCCGTTTCGCGTCGAGCGCGTCGAAGAGTTGCTGCACGCACACAAACATTTCACTACGCAGATGTTCGAGCACATGCAGCAAGACGTGATGTCGATTCCCGCGCGGAAGCTGATGGCGCTAGCCGGGCCCGACTCGCCGCTGGCCGGTTGGGATGCGCGGCTGCGCGTGGATTCGCCACAGGCTCTGTTATACGAGGCGTGGGCAGCGGAACTGCCGCGCATGGTTTTCGGTCCGGAACTCGGCGCACGCGCCGGGCTGCCGCGTGCGCTCGCGGAGCTCGAAGCGCATCCCAATCCCAAGGCGATAGCCGATTCGCTCGCCGCGGCGCAAGGGTATCTGAAAGGCATCGCGGCTCCCGGCGGCAAACGCGCGGAGGTGTGGGGTGACGTGCACAAAACGTGGTTCATTCATCCGCTGAACCGCACCAAGCTCAATCGCGGCCCTTACGCGCGCCCGGGCGATGGGTACACGGTGAATGCGGGCAGCGGGCCGAATTTTCGTGATGCCAGCGGCGCGTCTTTTCGCGAGATCATCGATGTCTCCGATTGGGACAAATCTGTCGTGACCAACACGCCGGGCGAGTCGGGCAATCCGCTCAGCAAACATTACGACGATCTGACCTCGGATTGGCAGTGGGGCATGTATCATCGCCTGCCCTTTTCGCGGCGCGCGGTAGAAGCTGCAACCGAGCAGCGACTGACGTTATTGCCGCGGAAATAGCAGTGGGGCAGCGGGCTTTGCCGGATGCCCTTCGGCCGCTGACCCGTCCAACGATCTCGGCTGCCGCGGACTACCCGATTTTCTTG
>JAICMB010000594.1 GCA_025929455.1 Bryobacteraceae bacterium
CGAAGTTTCGACACCGCTGGCGACGTTGTAAACACGATCGGTAATGCTGGCGTTCGCGGCAAGCAGATTGGCTCGGGCGATGTCCTTTACATAGACGAAATCCATGGTTTGCAGGCCATCGCCCAGAATCAAACAGGGTTGGCCGTTCGCAACGGCATTCATCCAGCGAATTAAAACCTCTGTGTACGCGCCATAGATGTCCATGCGGGGGCCGTACACGTTGAAATACCGCAGAGCAACGTAGTCGAGGCCGTACATGTCGTTGAAGCTGCGCAACAGGCCCTCGTTAAATGCCTTGATGGCCCCGTACAGCGTCCGGTTGTTGTAAGGATGGTGATGCTCCGAGGTTGGGAACTCGTCCGCGAGTCCGTAGACGGATGCCGACGAAGCGGCGACTACTTTGCGCGCTCCGGCGTGTACCGCTGCTTCGCAGACGTTGAAGGTTCCCTCGGCGAGCACCTCCATGGCGAGCCGCGGATCCTCGGCGCACTGCGTGATGCGAATCGCAGCCTGATGGAATACGACATCGATACCCGCCATGGCGGCACGCACCATAGCGCGATCGCGGATGTCTTGCTGGAGGACCGTTACGTTTCCGTTCTCTCGCGCCCAGGCGAGGTTTTCGAGACGGCCGCGGACCAAGTTGTCGTAGACGACGACTTCCTCCGCGCCTCCGGCGACCAGAAGGTCGGCGATGTGCGAGCCGATTAGTCCAGCACCGCCCGTAATCAGGGCTCGACGAATATTCATACGCTCCTCTCGACTTTCTGGGGTTCGTCGCCACGCCAGCGAACGAATCTGGCCGGAACGCCGGCAACGATGGCGAACGGTGGAACGTCGTGCGTAACAACTGCGCCCGCGCCTACGATGGCGCCGCGGCCCACCGTGACGCCCGGAAGAATAACGGCGCCGGTGCCGATGTCCGCCCAAGCTTCGATGCGAACCGGCTTGATCTCCAAGTCCGTTTGCGTCACGGGCACATCGACGGGCAGTCCGGTGTGCGTCGACCCCAGGACCTTCGCGCCGGGGCCCCAGCCCGCATACTCGCCAATGATGAGGTCGCGTGCATCGAAATAGCTTTGCGGTCCGATCCAGACGCCGTCTCCGATTACGAACGTGCCGTCGAATCTCCCTTGAAGATAGGACTGCGCTCCAATGAACACGCCGTTGCCGATCTCGAATGTTTCAAGATGCTTAACACCCGTGCCGGCGCCGATGGTTACGCCATTGCCGAAACGCCTGGCAGCAGAGCGCCAGATCGCCCTGCGCATGAGGCCGTCAAGCTTACCTTCGCCGCCTGCATACCGGCTGTACAGATCGAGCAGGTTCTCGCGTGAGTAAGATTCCAGCAGGAAATTGCTCAAACCGGCTTCGAACGGCGGATCGGGCGTGATAGCACGGATCCCGTGGACGGCTGAAACGGTGCGAGCCGCCATATCAACCTTGCGCGACACAGCAGTACTCGGCGATCGCCTCGCACACAGATTCAATCTGCGCGCCGGTCAACTCGGGGAACATCGGCAACGACAGCTCTTCTGAGGCGACTCGTTCCGCAACGGGGAAGTCGCCCTCCTCGTATCCGAGATCGCGATACGCCGGCAGCAGATGTACAGGCGTAGGGTAATGGATTCCGGTCTGAATACCGCGACCAGTGAGGTGCTCCTGGAAACGCGCGCGCTCCGGAACACAAAGGCCGTAGACGTGATACACGTGCCGCGCGTATGCGGCCTCTGCCGGTATCTCGATGCCGAGCGGGTCGAGTAGTTCGCTATACCGTGCGGCGGCGGCCCGGCGCGCTTCGGTCCAGCGCTCCAGGTGGCGGAGTTTAACTCTCAGGATTGCGCCCTGGATACCTTCCAGGCGGTAATTGAAGCCTTTTAATACGTGGTGATATTTCTTTTCGGCGCCCCAGTCGCGGAGCATACGCAGTGTTCGCGCGTATTCGGGATCGTCCGTAACCACCATCCCGCCTTCGCCATACGCTCCGAGATTCTTGCCCGGGTAGAAACTGAAGCATGCCATGTGGCCGAGAGAACCGACACGCTTGCCTCTGTACTCAGCGCCGTGTGCTTGCGCCGCGTCTTCAATCACCGTGAGGTTATGGCGGCGGGCAATATTTGCGATCGGCTCCATATCGGCCGGCTGCCCGTAAAGGTGCACCGGCAGAATGGCTTTCGTGCGCGGCGTAATCTTGCGCTCGAGCTGGGTCGGATCCATCGTATAGAGCGCCGGATCCACATCTACAAAAACGGGCTTTGCGCCCGCATAAAGAATCGCGGCGACAGTCGCAACGAACGTGAACGGAACCGTGATGACTTCGTCTCCCGGTCCGACGCCGGCTGCCAGCAAGGCCAAGTGGAGCGCACTGGTGCCGGAGTTAACGCCGATGCCGTGCCGCGCGCCGCAATAGGCCGCAAACTCCTGCTCGAACGCGGCTACTTCCGTACCGAGAACAAACTGTGTCGATTCCAGAACACCATTAACAGCGTTCTGAATCTCGGACCGTATGCTTTGGTACTGCTGTTTGAGGTCAACGAACGGAACCATTTAGGCTACACTCCTGTGCGCCATCGCGCCCGCGGGCAACTCCACCAATGCGCCCTGCGCCCGCATCGACGCTGTCGCGGCCTCCAGCACGCGGACGACTTGCAGCCCGGCTTGTCCGTCCGTAATGGGCGTTTCGCCCGTTTCGATGCAGTGTGCAAAATGCCGGACTTCCGTTAACAATGCTTCCGTAACATCGAGCTGTGGAGCATGCATGTCCCCCGAACGGTATCCGACCAACAATTTGTAAACTGAGTCAGGGCTGTTCTTGAGCGTGATGCCTTTGTCGTACACTTTGATCTTTTCGCTAGGCTCCATATCGTCGTAGACCACCATCTGGCGCGTTCCGCCGACCAGTATGCGGCGGACCTTC
>JAICMB010000548.1 GCA_025929455.1 Bryobacteraceae bacterium
ATCGTCACCATCGACGGCGAGACCGCGCGCGATTTCGACGACGCGGTATGGGTAGAGCCCCTGCCGAGCGGACATTTTGCGCTGCAGGTGCATATCGCTGACGTCGGCCACTACGTGCGTCCGGGAACGCCGGTGGACGATGAAGCGTTTCTACGCGGCACCAGCGTTTACTTTCCGGACCGCGCCGTGCCGATGCTCCCGCTCGAATTGTCGACCGAGATCTGCTCGCTGAAGCCGCAGGTGGACCGGCTGGTTCTGTCGGTTCTGCTCGAGCTCGATCATCGCGGCGATGTGGTGTCACAGCAGTTCACGCGCGGGGTGATCCGTAGCCGCGAACGCATGACGTACAACAACGTGCACCTGCTCCTCGAAGGAGACGCGGGCTTGCGTGAGCGCTATGGTCCGCTGACGAACCGATTCGAGACCATGCGGGAACTCGCGCTGATTCTGAACCGCAAGCGCGCGCGGCGCGGCTCGATCGATTTCGACATGCCGGAGCCGCTGATCGAGTTCGATGAATTCGGGGCCATGACCGGCGTAGTTAAGGCGCCGCGCAACATCGCGCATCGCATCATCGAAGAGTTCATGCTGGCGGCGAACGAGGCCGTGGCGTCGCACCTGGAATCGCTCGACATTCCGAGCATCTACCGCATACACGAACCGCCGGACCCCAAGCGCGTGCTGGATTTCGAAGAACTGGCGTCATCGTTCGGATATTCGCTCGGGACCGGCGGCGTTGCGGCACGCCGTGTGATCGTGACTTCGCGTCGCCGCGATGGAGGACACACGCGGCGCGCGGTGAATGTGCCCGACGCGGTGAACATTTCGCCGCGAAACTATCAGAAGCTGATCCGGCAAATCGAGGGTAAGCCGGAGGAGCGCATTCTCAGCTACCTGATGCTGCGCTCGCTGAAGCAGGCGCGCTACAGCGAGGAGAACCAGGGCCACTTCGCGCTGGCGGCCGATTCGTACACGCATTTCACCTCGCCGATACGGCGCTACCCGGACCTGGTGGTGCATCGCATTTTGAGCGCGCAGTTGGACGAGCGCACCACGCGGCTCACACCGGAGCGCCTGCACACCATTGCAAACGACTGCTCGGAGACGGAGCGGCGCGCGGCGGATGCGGAGCGCGAACTCGTCGAATGGAAAAAAGCGCGCTTCATGGAGGACCGCGTCGGAGAAGAGTTCGCGGGCCTCATCGTGAGCACGGCGAAGTTCGGCTTCTTCGTGGAACTGGAGACACTGTTTATCGAAGGGCTGGTGCCGATCGAGACCCTGCCCGGCGACCGCTACATCTATTCCGAAAATTCGCGGCGCATCGTGGGACAGCACACACGGCGTGAGTTCAAGATTGGCGATCGCGTGAAGGTGCGGCTCGACCGCGTGGACCCGATCGAGCGCAAGCTGCAGTTCGGACTAACAGAGCCCGAGCGCCGTCGCAAACGTCCGCGCTAGAGTGGTGCGGCCAGTCTTGCCGCGTGGGGCAGGCGTCCACGCCTGCAGCGGGTGTCCACACCCGCTTTCGTTCGTTGCCGGCAAACCCGCGGGTCTTTACGCCGCGCGTGTCGCGTGCAATCCGTTGCGGCTCCGCTGACGCATAGGACAGGGGATTTCGAGGATCCGCCAGCGCAGTGTGATACTGCTGTTTGTTTATGTCCAGCGACAGGGTGGAGGAGGTCCGCCGCAGGCATGCCGCGGCGGAAGCGGGCGGCGGTGCGGAGCGGCGCGAACGGCAGCACCGCGAGGGCAAGCTTTCCGCACGCGAGCGCATCGGTCTGCTCCTCGATGAGGGCACGTTCGAAGAGACGGGCAAACTCGTGCGGCACCGCGCTACTGAGTTTGGCATGGCCGGCCAAGTGGTCGACGGCGACGGCTTCGTCACCGGGTACGGCCGCATCGCCGGCCGCCCCGTGTTCGTATTCGCGCAGGACTTCACGGTGCTGGGCGGATCGCTTTCGGAAGCGAACGCGCAGAAGATTTGCAACATCATGGACCTGGCGCTGAAAACGGGCGCGCCCGTGATCGGCCTCAACGATTCCGGCGGCGCGCGCATTCAGGAGGGCGTGTCGTCACTCGCCGGATACGCGGATATTTTCTTGCGCAACACGCTCGCGAGCGGCGTGATCCCGCAGATCTCGGCGATCATGGGCCCGTGCGCGGGAGGCGCGGTGTACTCGCCGGCACTGACCGATTTCATTTTCATGGTGGACTGCACCAGCCACATGTTCGTCACGGGACCGGACGTGATCAAGACTGTCACGCACGAAAACGTCAGCAAAGAAGAACTCGGCGGCGCGCAGACGCACAACACGAAAAGCGGCGTCGCGCAGTTCATCGCGGCGGACGATGCCGAGTGTCTGCGCATGATTCGCGGCCTGCTTTCGTATCTGCCACAGAATAATCGCGAGGATCCGCCCGCGGGCGCATGCACGGACCCTGTAGAACGCCAAGACCCGGCGCTCGACAGCATTGTGCCGAGCGACGCTTCCCTGCCCTACGACATCAAGGACGTGATCCGGCGCGTGGTGGACGATGGCGCGTTCTTCGAAGTGCACGAGCACTTTGCGCGCAATATCGTGACGGGATTCGCGCGTCTCGGCGGTCGCGTTGCGGGTGTGGTTGCGAACCAGCCGGCGTACCTGGCGGGCTGCCTCGACATCGACAGCTCGACCAAGGGCGCGCGCTTCGTGCGCTTTTGCGACGCGTTCAATATTCCGATCCTGACAGTTGAGGCCGTGCCGGGATTCCTCCCGGGCACGGGCCAGGAATTCGGCGGAATCATACGCCACGGCGCGAAGCTGCTCTACGCGTACGCGGAAGCGACCGTGCCGAAAATCACCGTGATCACGCGCAAAGCGTATGGAGGCGCTTACTGCGTTATGGGTTCAAAGCATCTCCGCACCGATGTAAACTTCGCGTGGCCATCGGCGGAGATCGCCGTCATGGGCGCGGAAGGCGCCGTCAATATCGTTTACCGCCGCGAGTTGCACACCGCGGCGGATAAGACGGCGGTGCGCCGCGAGAAGACCGAGGAGTTTCGCGAGCGTTTCGCCAATCCATTCGTAGCGGCCGAGCGCGGCTACGTTGACGACGTCATCGAACCGCATGAGACCAGGCCCAAGGTCATCCGAGCGCTCGAGATGCTGCGAGACAAAGTAGATCAGAC
>JAICMB010000506.1 GCA_025929455.1 Bryobacteraceae bacterium
CAGAACTTGCGGTTGACGATCACGGCATAGCCCAGGTAGCCGTGGTTCGACACGGTCAGGTATTTTTGCACCTCGTGCATGTGCTGGGTGTACATGTTCGACGGCGGGTTCTCGGTGCCGTCCACCACGCCGGTCTGCAGCGCCTGATAGACTTCCGAGAACGCCATGATCTGCGGGATCGCCCCGACGTCACGGAAATAGCGGTCGGCGATCTTGGAGCCGGAAATGCGCATCTTCAGGCCTTGGAAATCGGCCGGATTGAGAAGCGGCCGGTTGGCCGAGACCATGTGGAAGCCATTGTCCCAGTAAGCGAGACCGGTGATGCCCTTGGATTCCAGCTTGCTGAAGAGATATTTGCCGACCGGACCTTTCATCGCCGCGGTGTAGGTCGCCTCATCCTTGAACAGCCACGGCAGGTCGAGTGCCTCGAATTCCTTCGCGCCGAGCGGAGCGAACTTGGCCGTCGAAGGGGCGAGCATTTGCACGGAGCCGAGCTGCAGCGCCTCGATCTCTTCCTTGTCCTTGTAGAGCGAGGAGTTCGGATAGACTTCGACCTTCACCTTGCCGTTGGTGTACTTCTCGGCGAGCTCCTTGAACTTCAGCGCGCCTTTACCCTTCGGCGTGTCGTTCGCCACGACGTGGCTGAACTTGATGATGATCGGCGACTGCGCCATGGCGCTGTCCGACGCAAGCATGGCCGCTAGTGCGGCAGCCGCGATAATAATTCTGCGCATACTTTCCCTCCTCGCGCCCCAGTTGGAGCGTTTTCACGATTTTTGTGCGGCGAAATTCGCATTAAACGAGCGGCCCGGCAAGTCCGCTCCGCATGCCGGGACGCCGCAGGGAGCGACGTCCCACGCTACCGCCGATCGCAAAAAGGGAGTTCGTCGCGTCAGCGCAGCGCTGCGACCACTGCGGAAAGCCCCATTTCACTGGCGAGACCGTTCGCCGCCTGCAGCTGACCGAAATCCAGCGTGGCCATCAGCGGCCGTGCGGCGGAAGCGATGCGATTGACGGCACCGGAGTCGAGCACGACGGCGACGCTGCGGCCGCTGGTACGGTGGCTGCCCTGACTGCGCGCAACCTCGCGCACTGCGGTCTCGAGCGCAGGCCAGTAGGGCTGCTGATCCGCCCGTAAGTGAAGGCCGCTCTTGATGCGTGCGATATTGATGGTGGCGGCGCTCGTTTCGGTAGCCGCCGCGCCCGAAACTCCGATCAACGTCAGAGCGAATGCAGCCGCGCAGATTGCAGTCTTCATCTACAGAGTTCCCTCGCGTTGTCTAGATGTGAAGCCTCAGGACGTTGTCCTCGGTTAGGCCGAGTCTGCTGATGGGCGTTTTGGCTTTCAAGCTAGCATGCGGCCGATGCCAATTGTAGCGATGCAGCCAATCCGGCAACGCGGCGGCGCGATCGTCGGAATGCAGATAGGCCTTGGCATAGGCCCACTCTCGCAGCGCGGTTTGTACGAGACGCTCGGCTTTTCCATTGGTCTTTGGCGTGTAGGGTCTGGTGCGCAAGTGCTTGATCTTGAGCAAGCGCAGCGCTTTGGCGTAGCGGAAGGATCGGAAGCTCGCGCCATTGTCGGTCATGACGCGCTCGACCTTGACGCCATGCGCGCGGAAGAAGCGGAGCGCATTGAACAGAAAGCGCAGGCAGGAACGCCGTTTCTCGTCGGGCAGGATCTCCGAATAGGCCACCCGCGAGTGGTCGTCGATGGCGAGGTGTAGATACTCCCAGCCGATCCCGCGACCGCTGCTCTGGCCCTTGCGGTTGCCGGTGATGCGATGGCCTACACCGTTGAAGCGACCGAGCTTTTTGATGTCGATATGGACGATTTCGCCGGGATGCTCGCGCTCATAGCGGCGGATCGGCTCGCCCGGTTCCAAGGCGCTGAGTTTGTTCAAGCCCCGCCGCTTCAGGATGCGGCTGACGGTGGCCGGCGAAAGGCCGCATTCGGCTGCGATCTGCTTGCCGGTGTAGCGCTGCCGGCGCAAGGCCTCGACGGCAGCGCATATGGCGGCGGGCGTTTGGACGGGCGATGAAAGAGGTTTGGAGGAGCGGTCGCGCAAGCCATCGGCGCCTTGCGCGCGAAAGCGCTCGATCCATTTGCCAACTGTTTTCTGCGTCGTATTGAACTGGCGTGCAGCAGCGGCCTTACTCAGCCCGTCATCCACTACGGCCCGCACCATCGCCTCTCGACCTTTCGGGGTCAGCCGCGCATTCTTGTGCGTGTCCATTCGGTTCTCCGCGAATCGCTTCTGTCTTGGCGACATCAGCGTTCCCGGTCAGGACCGAATGGACAACCTCCTGAAAGCTCACAGCTAGCCGATGTTGGAACACATCACGCCGGTCATTCTGACCTATAACGAGGCCGAGAATATCGACCGCACGCTCTCCCGACTGACGTGGGCGAACGATATCGTCGTAGTGGACAGTGACAGCACCGACGCGACGCTCGAAATTGTCCGGCAGTTTCCGCAAGCGCGCGTGTTCAACCATGCTTACGTGACGCATGCGGATAAGTGGCGCTATGCCGTCGAGGAGACCGGACTTCGGACCGACTGGATACTCCGCCTCGATTCAGACTACTGGCTTAGTGAGGCGTTGCTGGAAGAACTGCGCGACCTCCAGCCCGCCCCCGACGTTTCGGCCTACCGTATCGGCTTCGATTACGCGATTTTTGCACATCGGCTGCGAGCGTCGTTGTATCCCGCGAATACGATTCTTCTCCGCCGCGGCAGGTTCACCGTCTTGGATCGCGGACACACGGAGGCCTGGGAGGCGCATGGGCTGGTCGGAGAGTTGCAGGGCCGTGTCGTGCACGACGATTGGAAAGCAACCTCGCGCTGGATAAACGATCAGGCGCGCAATGCGGAGCGCGAGTTCGCGCGCATCGATCAGCATGCCGGAGCCGTAGGATGGCTGCGACGTCGTCCGCCGCTCGCGCCGCTGGTCGTCTTTCTCTACTGCCTGTTTGGGAAGGGGCTGATCCTCGATGGCCGTGCCGGGATCTTCTACACGCTCCAGCGCACGATTGCGGAAATGGCCTTGTCGCTGACGATCCTCGAACAGAAGCTACGTGAGCGCGCTTCATGGCGCAAATGACATGTCTTGCGGTCAGTTCGCTCGGTCCTGCGCAAGCAATTCCGCTTTGAATGATCATTCTCGGTCTCAACGCTTTCCACGGCGATTCCTCCGCGGCCCTGCTGCGTGACGGCGTGCTGATCGCGGCGGCGGAGGAGGAGCGCTTCCGCCGTGTGAAGCATTGGGCCGGCTTCCCGGAGCGGGCGATTGGATATTGCTTGCAAGAAGCCGGCGTCACACTTGGCGACGTCGATCACGTGTCGGTCAACCAGAACAGCCGCGCCAATC
>JAICMB010000210.1 GCA_025929455.1 Bryobacteraceae bacterium
GCCCGGTCGCTCCAGTGTGGCCCTTGGGCCCATGTGGTTCTGTTGGGCCGAGAGGTCCCGCCGGACCAGCGGGTCCGACTGGCCCCGTTGCGCCCGCCGGTCCGGTAAGCCCGGTCGCACCCGTGTCGCCCTTCGGCCCCTGCGGTCCTGTAGGTCCGACCGGTCCCACCGCACCGGCGGGTCCGACGGGCCCCGTCGCTCCCACTGGCCCAGCGGGCCCCGCCGGTCCAACCGGTCCCTGCACCTGCGGCAATGTGGACGGCGCCCACTGCGCGCCGGTCCACGCCATCACCTGCCCGGCGACCGCCCCCGCCGAAGTGATCTGACTCGGCTGAACACTAAAATTCGCCGGCGTTCCGATGTAACGATACGATGCCGCCAGCAGATCGCCGGGCTGCGGTACCACTCCGTTAATAAACGTGATGGCAGTGGCGTTAAGCGTATAATCGACGCCCGCCCTCAGCAGTACCCCATTGCGATACAGCGCCAGGCTTGAAGGCGGGTCGGGAACGTTCTGCAGTCCGAAGACAACATTGCTGCCGTCCACCACGCCCTGCGGAACTTCCTGATCCGCGAAATTAAAATCTTGCTCGAACGGCCCGTCGTTGCCTCCCGAACCCGGCGGCGGCGCCGCCACGCGCACTTGCGCCAATGTCACGGTATTCGTAGTGACCGGCACCGACCATGCCTCCGAACTCGGCGTACGCGACGCCGAAACCCAGCACGTCACGCCGTATGTCGTATCCGCCGGAGTGGCGCCGACCGTAGGCTCCAACGTCACGTCCACCGTGCCGTTGACCACCAGGATCGTCCTCTCGCCGCCCGCTACGGCGTTGTTGCTCTGCCCGGTGAAGGACGGCCAGCTTATGCTGCATTCGCCGTTGGCCAGGCTGCCGTCGGCGTTGAACATCCGGTCCAGGATGCGTGTCCCCGCGGCAGCCATGCTCGCGGACGACAAAACGATCGCAATCAGTTTCCGTTTCATTAACCCTCTTCGCGCCGCCGCCGAATCTGCCGGCGTGGTTGCGGCCCTCACCCGGACTGTAAAGGCGCAGCGAAACGCTCGACGCAAAGCGAACCGTTTTCTCCTTGTTTTCTATGCTTCTACGGCGACCGTACTTTTGTGACTGCGCCGTGGCGCGCGAGTGTAAGCCGCGTAACACGACCATCCCGTGACTCTGGATATATATCGTGATACGATATATCTATTGGGGTCGGACGGAACAGAACAGCAATCGGACGGGCGCGTGCCCGGCTTATCTGGCGCGGAATATCGCGCGCTCGCGGAATTCCGACACCAGATCCGCTGTTTTCTGCGCGTCAGTGAGGAAGAAGCGCGCGAGGCGGGCGTAGAGCCGCAACAGCATCAGCTTATGCTGGCGATCAAAGGTCTCCCGGAAGACGCCCACCCCACTGTGGGCGAACTCGCCGAGCGCCTGCAGCTCCGGCATCACAGCACGGTCGAGTTGATCGACCGCTCCGAGGCGCACGGACTTGTCCGGCGTGGATCGTCGTCCGCCGATCGGCGGCAGGTCATTGTCGAATTATCCGGCCGCGGCGAGGCTTTGCTCGAGCGGCTCTCGAAAACACACCGCCGCCTGCTGCAGCAAATGCTGCCTCATCTGGCGCGGACTCTTAACGAAGTGCTCCGTAACCAACGTCGCAATGCATCGCAAACAGTGAACCGCAAACATGAAAAAACAACACGCGCTTGAGCTAGGCGATTTCACAACAACGCCGCGCGTAATTCGCATATCGCTGCTGGCCATCGCTATCGGTCTGATCGCCGCCGGCATTGCCTGGGCCCTGCTCCGGCTCATCGGACTTTTCACGAACGTTTTTTATTACCAGAGGATCCGCTGGGATCTCGTTTCTCCGGCCGGCAATCATCTTGGCTGGCTCGCCATTTTGGTGCCTGTCATTGGGGGTCTGGTGATCGGCTTTATGGCGCGCTATGGCTCGGAGCGCATCCGCGGCCACGGCATTCCAGAAGCGCTCGAATCGATCCTCATCAGCGGCAGTAAAGTCGAACCGCGCCTCGCCATCCTGAAGCCCATCTCGTCGGCCATATCGATCGGTTCCGGCGGCCCGTTCGGCGCCGAAGGACCCATCATTATGACGGGCGGCGCATTCGGCTCCATGATCGCGCAGTTTTTCCGGCTCACCAGTGCGGAGCGCAAAACGCTGCTCGTGGCCGGCGCGGCCGCGGGCATGTCGGCTACGTTTGCCGCGCCGATTTCCGCCGTGCTGCTCGCCGTTGAACTGCTGCTGTTTGAATGGAAACCGCGCAGCCTCATCCCCGTGGCGCTCGCCAGCGCGGCTGCCGGCGCGGCCCGACGGTACATCATCGGCGTCGGCCCGCTTTTCCCCACTCCGCCGCATCCCGTGTTTATCGGCCCTATCGGCTTGGGCGGCTGCGTTATAGCCGGCATTTTGGCCGGCGCGCTTTCGGCCCTGCTCACCCTCATGGTGTATGCCGCCGAAGACTCCTTCATGAAGCTGCCGATCCACTGGATGTGGTGGCCAGCTATCGGTGGCGTTGTCGTCGGAGTCGGCGGCCTGATCTTCCCGCAAGCGTTGGGCGTGGGCTATGACACGATCGGCGCTCTGGTGCAGGGCGATGTCGTACGGCACGTCATCTATGGAATTCTGATCGTTAAATCGATCATCTGGTCCGTTTCGCTCGGCTCCGGCACCTCGGGCGGCGTGCTCGCGCCGTTGCTCATGATGGGCGGGGCGCTCGGCGGCATTATGTCGTCCTTCCTGCCTTACGAAGGAGTCGGCTTCTGGCCGCTCATCAGCATGGGCGCCATTCTCGGCGGCACCATGCGCTCGCCGTTCACCGGTATCATTTTCGCGTTCGAACTCACGCACGATCAGAATGTGCTGCTCCCGCTGCTGGTGGCGTGCACGATCGCGCACGGCTTCACGGTCCTGACGCTAAAGCGCTCCATTCTCACCGAGAAAGTCGCTCGCCGCGGCTATCACCTGACCCGCGAATACTCCATCGACCCGCTCGAGATCCAGTTTGTGCGCGAGGTCATGCGCACCAACCTGGTGGCATTCCCGGGTGAGGCGACGCTTGAGGACGTGCGCCGCACGTTGAAAACGGATCACGGCCCGCGCGGTCAGCACCTCTATCCGGTGGTCGACGCGCAGCGCGGTCTACATGGCGTCATCACGCGCAAGCACCTGGCCAAGCTGCTCGACTCATCGCCCCAAGGCAGCAATGCACCGCTGAGCGAATTCGCGCGCAAGGACTGCGTGCTGGCCTATCCCGACGAACCGCTGCGCATGGTGGTGTACCGCATGGCCGAAACCGGCCTAACGCGCATGCCCGTTGTGGACCGCGATCGCAAGCTGACCGGCATGATCTCGCTGCAGGATTTGCTGGCGGCCCGCACACGCAACCTCGAAGAAGAACGCCACCGCGAGCGCGTGCTGCGCCTGCGCCTGCCGTTCTCGTCATCGCAGCCGAGTTCGCGGGAGACGCACGTGGCGCGTATTCAAAGCTAGCGATTCCGAAGTGGCGCAGCCAGTCTCCGCTGGCTGCGCTTCGTCCGCTACTGCGATCTGCAGGTGTAGCCCGCGGCTCCGCTGCGTTGCACTGCTAAAGAATGGTGGGGCAGGCTGTCAGCCTGCGGCGGGTTGCCAAACCCGCCTCGTCCACCACCGCACGATACCCCGGGTCCACTGGCGAGACCCAGTTCCTTGTAGCCCATGCCCGGCTTCGACGGTTGGCCACTCCAGACCCGCCTCGTCCGTTGCAGTCAAACCTGCGGCGACGCAAGTCATGTAGTAATTGGTTCCGGCTGCGCTGCTCCGCGGGGCAGGTGTTCAACCTGCGGCCATTTCCAATCGGCCTGCCGCTCAGCAGCGCAAGCTCCCGCCTCAACGGTGGGCGCTGCTTCCGCTCTTACCGGTGCACCAGCCGCCGGTGCTCCTTCAAAATGCAGCGGTCCATCACAACATCGAGCCCAGCCTCGCGCGCGCGGCGCGCCGCGTCGTCGTGCACAACGCCTTCCTGCATCCACACGGCTCCGGCGCCCACCCGCACCGCCGCATCCACAATCTCTGAAACATACTCCGGCCGCCGAAAAATGTCGACGATATCGATGTGCTCCGGCACGTCCTCCAGCCGCGCATACGACTTCTCGCCCAGCACTTCCGTCTCCTCCGGATTCACCGGAATAATGCGGTAACCCTGCTTTTGCATGTATTGCGAAACGCCATGACTCGGTCGCGACCGCTTGTTCGACAAACCCACCACCGCAATCGTTTTCGCGTTCCGCAACAGGCTGCCGATATCACTCATGCGCGACTTCCATTTTGAGAATCCTCTTGAAATGCGCGACCTCTTCCGGCGTAAGGTGCCGGAATTCACCCGGCTTCAGCGGGCCTAGCTCCAGAAACGCGATGCGCACCCGTTTCAGCTTCTCAACAAGCCTCCCGAAATGCCTGAACATCAGCCTTATCTGGTTCTGCCGTCCTTCGATGAGCCGCACTTCATACCAGGGACTTTCGGCGGGTTTCAACAGCTTTAACCCGGCCGGCGCGGTCATGCGGCCTTGCAGCGGAATGCCGGCGCGAAAGCGCTCCTCCTGCTCTTCAGTGAGCGGCGCATTCACCTTCACGACGTACGTCTTGTTCACGTGCTGCGCCGCCGACATGATGCGATTCGCAAAGTCGCCGTCGTTGGTCATCAGCAGCAAACCCTCGGTGTGATAATCGAGACGGCCGATCGGAAACACGCGTTCCCGGACGCCTTTGATGTAGTCCGTTACGGTCTCGCGGCCTTCGGGATCGCTCAGGGTCGTCATTACGCTGTCCGGTTTGTGGAAGGCCAGATAGACCAGCCGCTTGGGCTGATGGATCAGCTTCCCGTCAACTTTAATATGATCTTCGCCGGCATCGGCCCGCGTTCCCAGACGCGTCACGATCTTGCCGTTCACCGTCACGCGTCCGCTTTCGATCAACTCTTCTGCCGCGCGCCTGCTGGTTACGCCGGCGTGTGCGATGATCTTTTGCAGCCGCTCTTTCGGCATTTGAACACCTACGGCGCGGATGGTTCGTCCTCGCCGGCCCCTTGCGCTGCGGTGGTCTCGTCCGCGGCGATCTCTTCCGCGGCCGTCTCTTCTGCGGTGTCGCTCGCCGGCGCTGCCTCGCTTTCGTCCAGCAGCGCCACGCGGCTCAACTCCTCAAACTCTTTCAGCGTCGGTAACTCGTTCAAGTCACGCAGCCCGAACTGCACCAGAAACTCGCGCGTCGTTTTGTACAGAATCGGTTTCCCGACCACCTGCTTGCGCCCCGCCGTCGTGATCAGCTTGCGGTCCATCAGCGTTTTCAAAACGCCGAGCCCCTGCACGCCGCGGATTTCCATAATTTCCGGCGCCGTCACCGGCTGCTTATACGCAATAACCGCCAGCGTCTCCAGCGCCGCCAGCGACAGCTTTAACGGCGGCTTCAGGTTCTTCACGAACGCGCGCACCCGCTCGTGATACTCCGCCTTGGTGCCCATCTTGTAGCCGCCGGCCACCTCGCGAATACCCACGCCGTGTTCGGCGCGGTTATACTCCGCAGTCAACTCGTCGAGCAACCGCTTCACGCGCTCGAGCGGCTGGCCCAGTGCCGTCGCGATCTGCTGCGTTTGCAATGGCTCGTCAGTGATGTACACCACCGCTTCGATGACGGCCTTTAACTGCGCGTCTTCGTCCGGTCCCTGGGGCGCGTCTACAACAAATTCTTCAACGAGAACCTCGGCGGGGCCTCCAGTCTCGGCTGCTCCTCCTCCGGTGTTCTCCATTTCCGTTTCCGGTACCGCTTCCATCTAGCTGTAATCCTGCTCCACCGCCGCGAGCGTATCGCCGCTCACGGCTTCATCGAAGTTCTCGGCTTTCTTGATCGCGATGTCGCCGAACAGTTCCCCTTGCGCCAGCATCACAGCCTGCCGTTTCACCAGCTCCAATATCGCGAGGAACAGGCAAATCATCGCGCGCCGGCTGCGCTGTTTCTCGAACAGTTCGGTAACCGAGATGCCCTGCGGCCGCCGCCCGGATTTGAGCAGCGCGCCCACGTAGCGGATCATCTCCGGCACCGTCACGTTCTCGGTCCCGATCTCGTACACCGGACGGCTCTTGACGCGCTCCAGCACGCCCTGAAACGTCTTTACCAGATCGAAAATCGTGACCGCGAGCCCCGGCGAATCCTCTGCCGACGCAAATTCTTCGATCTGCGGATTCGA
>JAICMB010000500.1 GCA_025929455.1 Bryobacteraceae bacterium
CAGTAAATTTCTAAATAAGTTGCCATCTATAACAGGTTCTTTTCGCAGTCTTTCTCAAGGGTTACAATTTGAAAGCACATTTGGAATACTATAAATGTGGAGATTGATAGTACCTCCTTTTTAAGATTCTGGCGCAAAGCGCCATTACGTCGCTTGAAGAGGAGCGTAAGGCCACCCGGCGCGTGATCGCGGCGGTTCCGGCCGGAAAAGGCGACTATAAGCCGCACGAAAAGAACATGAGCGGCATCGACCTGGCCTGGCATATTGCACAGGTAGAGGTCTGGTTTCTGCAGGGACTTGCCGATGGGGCATTCGCCACGGAAAACAGCCCGCGTCCGGCCGAAATGAATTCCGGCGAGGCGATCGCGGCCTGGTACGACAAGAACGTCGACGAACAGCTCCCGCGCGTGAAGGCGTTACCGCCCGAGCAGTTGGCGGAGACACTGAACTTTTTCAACGTGTTCAATAATCCGCGCGTGGTCTACCTGCAGTTCATGCTGAACCATTCGATTCATCATCGCGGGCAGCTTTCGGCCTACCTGCGGCCTATGGGCGCCAAGGTGCCCAGCATCTATGGCGGTAGCGCGGACGAGCCGTTCGAAATGCCCGAGCAGGCAGCGAACGCGTAGGTATGCGGCCGAGGACAGCCAGCAAAGACTGGCTGTCCTACTCGACATCTTCGACGCGGACGATCGAAATAACGCGGCAGCCCCGGTTTTCTTCGATGCGGTATTCGATGCCGAGCAGAACGTCGCCGCGGCGGGCCGACTGGATGCGGGTGAGCTTGTATTCGAGAGCGGTGTTGGCGTTGTTGTTCATCGCGATTCGATTCTGACGCGAGGGCGTTCTGCCGCAATCTTCAAAAACGTGTAAGCTGCTGATTCACGGCCAGATATATTTCGATAAAATCTGCGAACGGCGGACGCGGCCCCTGCGTCGATGGTTATTCTGAAGGTTCATGGAATCCGATTACGCCATCGAGACGGCGGGCCTGGTGAAGGTCTATCGCTCGCGCTGGAAGCGCCGCGAGGTGCGCGCCGTGGATGGCATTTCCCTGCGCGTGGAGCGCGGCGCCACCTTCGGGCTGCTGGGTCCGAACGGCGCCGGCAAAACGACCTTCGTCAAAATGCTGCTGTCGGTGGTGCACCCGACCAGCGGCTCGGCCTCAATCTTTGGAGCGCCCAGCGCGGAGGCGCGCGCGAGGGCTCCGGTCGGATACCTGCCCGAGAACCACCGCTTCCCCACGTATTTCACGGGCGCCGGCATGCTCGACTTTTACGCCGCGCTGTCGGGCGTGTCTGCGGCCGACCGCAAGCGCCTCATCCCGGAACTGCTCGACCACGTGGGCCTGGACCGCTGGGGCGACACCCGCGTCGGCAAGTATTCGAAAGGCATGCTGCAGCGGCTCGGCCTCGCGCAGGCACTGATTCATTCGCCGCGGCTGTTGATTCTCGACGAACCCACTGACGGCGTCGACCCGGTCGGACGCGTGCACATTCGCGAGATTCTGTCGGGTCTTGAAAAGCAGGGAGTCACGATCTTCATCAATTCGCACCTGCTCGGGGAGGTTGAGACGTTCTGCGCGCAGGTTGCCATCCTGCATCGCGGGCGCGTGGCGTTGAGCGGCGCCGTGCGTGAGCTGACAGCGGGTAAGGGTTACCGCCTCACCGCGGCGGGCGTGCCGGAGCGTTTGCGCACGGAACTTGCGACGCGCGCCTCGTCAGTCGAGGCACGCGATGGCCTGCTCGATTTGCAGTTCGCGACGCGCGGCGACGTGAACAGCGCTGTGGACGCGTTGCGCGCCGAACATTGCGAGATCGAGTCCATCGTCCCGACCACCAGCACGCTCGAAGAAGTCTTCGTGAAGGCGGTGGGCACGTAATGCAAACCGCCGCACTCATTCGCGACACCTTCCGCGAGGCCTTCGCGCGCAAGATCTTTTGGGGACTGTTTGGATTATCCACCGTGATGATCCTGTTCTTCCTGTTTCTGCTGAAGATCGACATCGTGGAGGGCGCCATGGCCACGGTCTCGATTTTCGGCCGCAGCTCCAATCGCGCAACGGACCTCGAGAAACTGGTGCGCGGCTTTTACGCCGGAATCGCGACGTATCTGTATATCTGGGGCATGGTGCTGGCGGTATTCGCTTCCGCGGGACTGATCCCGAGCGTGATGGAACCCGGGCGTATCGAACTGCTGCTTTCGAAACCCATTTCTCGGACACACATCCTGCTGGGGCGCTACGTGGGCAACGTGCTGGTGGTGTCGTGCAACATCGTTTATCTGGTGTTGGGCGTGTGGCTGATCTTCGGCGCCAAGACCGGCATCTGGTCGGGAACATTTCTGATTTCGATTGCGACGACGATTTTCGCCTTCGCGGTGCTGCTGGCGGTAGTCGCGCTGGTTGGCGTGCTGTTCGAAAGCGCGGCGCTGTCGACCATGATCGCGGTCGCGTTGATGATCATCAGCGCGGTGCTGGCGCAGACCACCACCATGCTGAAACTGCTGTCGTCGGAGTGGTCGCGCAACGTGTGGCGCACGCTCTATTACACGCTCCCAAAAATCTACGACCTGGGCGTGATGACATTGAACGCGATCTCGGACCGCTCGTTTGTCGGATGGATGCCGATCTGGACATCGGCGGTTTTCGGCATCGTGGTGCTCGCAGTCGCGCTGCTGGTATTTGCACGGAGGGATTTCTGAAAACCGCGTGCGTGCTTATCATCGCAATGGCGGTGCTCGCGGCCGGCGCATGCCGCAAGCCGCAGAGTACGCCGCTGCGCATCGACCCCGCGCTCGAAACGCTGGTGCCCGCCGACACCGTGTTCCTCATGGGCGCGGATCTCGACCGGCTGCGGCAGACGCCGGTATTTCAGAAGTACATCGGCGAGTTCAACCTGCCGCGCCTGAACGAGTTCGCCAAGCAGACCGGCGTCGATCCGCGCAAAGACATCTGGCAAGTGCTGTCGGTGTCCAACGGCAAGAGCGGTGTTCTGATGGCGCGCGGCAAGTTCAGCGAGGGTGACCTGGAGCCGCGCCTGCAGGCGAACGGAGCGAAGCGTTTCAGCTACCGGGGATCCACGTTGTTCGGCGATGAGAATGGCGCTGCGGTAGCGTTTGTGAACTCCACGACTGCGATTGCCGGCCCCACGCCGGCGGTAGAAAATGTTTTGGCGCAGCGCGGGCGAACGAACGGGCTACCGCCGGCGCTCGCCGAACGCGTGCGCTCGTTACCGGCGAATTCGCAGGTGTGGGCGGTGCTGATCGGCGGCCTGCGCGGGCTGAATCTTCCGGTGGTGCCGGAGAACAGCAATTTCGCGAATGCGCTGCGCGTGTTTCAGGGCCTGAATTCGGCGACGCTGGCGTTCGATTTACGTAACGGGCTGGACCTGACGGGACAGGCGA
>JAICMB010000306.1 GCA_025929455.1 Bryobacteraceae bacterium
CAAGCGTTCTCTCCGGCGCCGCAACTCATAGCATTGCCGTCAAAACGGGGAAAGCCGGACGGCCGATCTAGCTCTTCACGCGCACACTTCGCGAGAACGCTTGTATTTTCAGTGCCGCCGCTGGCCACGCGCGTGCATCACTCCGGCACGGAGGCCAACCATGGAAGTCGATATTCTTTACGCCGGCGGCAAGCAGTTCGAAGCCGTCGCGCGGGATCACGTCATCACCATCGATCAACCGTTCGATGACTTCGGCGGCGATCGCGGCATGACGCCGCCCGAACTGTTCCTTTCCTCGCTGGGCTCCTGCGCCGCATATTACGTCGTTGAATATTTGAACGCGCGCAGGCTCCCGTCCGAGGGAACGCGAGTCCGCGTACGAGGCGTGAAAGGCGGCAAACCCACGCGCATCGTAAGTCTCGCGCTCGACATCGAGGTGCCGCGCCTCACGCTCGACGACCGCACCCGGCGCGGTCTCGAAGCCGCCGCGCAACTGTGTCTCGTACACCAGACGTTGCAGAACCCGCCGCACGTGGACGTGTGTGTGGGTTGCCCGGAAACCGAAGCAGTCGGCGTAGCCTGAGTCGAACGGTTACGTACCAGTGCAAATAGGGGTATTTTCCGGCCCCTTTGCTACACTGGTTCCGAAACATGACCTATGACGTAATTGTCATCGGAAGCGGCCCCGGCGGCTACTCTGCCGCGGTCCGCGCGGGCCAGTACGGTCTCAAAACCGCCATCGTTGAAAAAGACGGCAAGCTCGGCGGAACCTGCCTGCATGTAGGCTGCATTCCGACCAAAGCTCTGCTGCACACGGCCGACGTTTGGGAGCGCTTCACGCACTCCTCCGAAGAAGGCATTCATTGCGAGAATCCGCGCCTCGAATACGCCAAGATTCTCGACCGCAAGAACAAGATCGTCTCGAAGCACGCCAAGGGCGTCGAGTTCTTGATGAAGAAGAACAAGGTCGAGTGGGTGAAGGGCTACGGCAAGCTCGTGCCCTCGTCCAACGGCCTGCGGCGTGTCGAAGTCGCCAACGGCAAGAACACGCAGTCGCTCGAAGCGAAGAACGTCATCATCGCGACGGGCTCGGAAGCGCGCATGTTGCCCGGGCTTGAAGCGGATGCGAAAACCGTTCTGACGAACATCGAAATTCTGGACCGTTCCGCGATTCCGAAAACGTTGCTCGTCATCGGCGCGGGTGCGGTCGGCGTTGAGTTCGCGTCGATCTTCAACCGCTTCGGAACCAAGGTCACGATCCTCGAAATGCTGCCGCGCATCGTGCCGGTCGAAGACGAAGAGGTCTCCAAGGAACTGGAGCGCACGTTTAAGAAGACCGGAATTCGCTGCGAGACCGGCGCGAAAGCCGAAGATATTCAGAAGACCAACGGCGGCATCAAACTGTGTGCCGCGCTGGCGAACGGCAAGCGCGAGCCGATGGAAGCCGAAGCGCTGCTCGTTGCTGTGGGACGGAAGCCGAACACCAGCGGCATCGGTCTCGAAGGCACCAAGGTTGAACTCGACCGCGGGTTCGTCAAGGTCGATGCCAATCAGCAGACCGGCGAGCCCGGCGTATATGCCATCGGCGATGTCGTAGCCGGCACGCCGCTGCTCGCGCATGTTGCCACGATGGAAGGCATGGTCGCGTGCGCGCACATCGCGGGCAAACCCGTGAAGCCGGTCAATCGCAATCGCATCCCGGGTTGCACGTACACCGAGCCCGGCATCGGCAGCGTCGGTCTGACCGAAGCGCAGGCGCGCGCGCAAGGTTTTAAAGTAAAGGTCGGGAAATTTCCGTTCGCCGCCAACAGCAAGGCCAGCATCCTGGGCCGGCACGACGGTTTCGTGAAAGTCGTCACGGAGGAAACGTTCGGCGAAATTCTGGGCGTCCACATCATTGGCCCCGAAGCGTTCGAGCTGGTCTCGGAAGCGGTCGCGGCCATGGAATCGGAAGCGACCGTAGAAACCATGATGTCCACCATTCACGCCCACCCGACGCTCTACGAAGCGGTCGGCGAGGCGTTCAACAGCGTCTACGGGCTCGCGATTAATGCGTAAATGCGCCGTTTGCGATCTGGGCCGCATGGCCTACGCGGACGCGCTGGCCATTCAGAAACAACTGGCGGACGCGCGTAAACAGGGTGGCGCGACGGATCATTTATTGTTCGTCGAACATCCGCACGTGATCACGTCGGGCCGCAACGGGCATCGCGAAAATCTGCTCGCGGGCGAAGACGTGCTGGCGCGTGCGGGCATTTCGTTTTATGACACGGACCGCGGCGGCGACATGACTTACCACGGGCCGGGCCAGATCGTCGGTTATCCGATTTTCGATCTCCGCGAGTGGAAGCGCGATATTGCCGCGTATATGCGCGCGGTGGAAGAAGCGATCATCGGCGCGCTCGGCGAATTTGGCATCGCGGCCGGACGCGTCGCGGGCTGCACCGGAGTTTGGGTGAACGGCGCCAAGATCGCGGCCATGGGTGTGCATCTCAGCCGCTGGGTCACATCGCACGGGTTCGCGCTGAATCACACTACCGACCTTAAGTACTTTCAGTACATCGTTCCGTGCGGGCTGACCAAGCCTGTCACGAGCATGCGCGAGTTGGGCTGCACCGCGGCGCGCGAAGAAGTGACGGACGCGCTGGTGCGCCACTTCGCGTTGGAGTTTCGATACGACGCCATGGAGCGGGAGGCGGCTCCCGCGGGCGGGTTTGCCTGTATGGAGATGACTACATGACCGATGTCGTAATGCCCCAGATGGGCGAAAGCATAGTGGAAGGCACGCTGACGCGCTGGCTGAAGAAGAAGGGCGACAGCATCGAGCGGGACGAGCCGCTGTTTGAGATTTCGACGGATAAAGTAGACACGGAGATTCCCGCGCCCGCGGCCGGCGTGTTGAGCGACGTGCTGGTGCAGGAAGGACAGACAGTCGCGATCGGAACCGTGGTCGGCCGCATCCAGGACAACGGCGCCGGGGCGGCGGCGCCTCCGAAAGAAGAAGCGAAGCCGCAGCCGACCGAGGTCGGGCCATCGGTAGCGGCAAAGGGATCGACGCCTACGCCGGAAGCGCCGAAGCCGTCGCCTGCTCCGCCTCCACAGGCAGCGCCTCCGCCGCAACCTCCGCCGCAGCCGCAAGCCACGTCCGCAGGTCCGTACCCGATTCCCGTGCGCGAGCCCGAGCCTCCCGCCGAAGGGGAAGGGCCGCAAGGTCCGCTGTCGCCGCTGGTGCGGAAGATGGCGCGCGAATACGGCATCGACTTGCGCCAGGTGAAAGGCAGCGGTGCGGGCGGCCGCATCACGAAACAGGATGTAGAAGGCTACATGTCGGCGCAGGGCGCGCGCACGATTTCGCAAGCCGCGCAGCCGGCGCCGGCTCAACCACAACCACAAGCACCACAAGCGCCGGCGCAAGCGGCCCCTTACGTTCCGCAACCGCCGGTTACGACGCCGCCCGCGCCTCCGCCGCCGCGCGCCGAAGCTCCGCGCGCGCGTGTCGAGCCCATGTCGGTGATGCGCTCGCGGATTGCCGAGCACATGGTCATGTCGAAGCGCGTATCCGCGCATGTGACAACGGTGCATCGCGTGGACATGACGCGCATCGCCAAGCTGCGCGAACGCAACAAGGCCGATTTCCAGGGGCGCTACGGGTTCTCGCTGACATTCCTACCCTTTGTCGCGCGCGCCGCGTGCGATGCCCTGCGCTCCTACCCGATCGTCAACGCGTCGATCGATCAGAACAACATCATCTATCACGGCGAGATCAATATCGGCATCGCGGTCGCGCTGGATAATGGCCTGATCGTGCCGGTGATTCGTAACGCCGACGAGAAGAACGTGACCGGTCTCGCGCGTTCGATCGTCGATCTTTCGACGCGCGCCCGCTCGCGGCAGCTCAAGCCCGATGAAGTGCAGGGCGGCACGTTCTCGATCACGAATTTCGGCAGTTTCGGCAGCGTGTTCGCGACGCCCGTGATCAACCAGCCGCAGGTCGCGATTCTGGGGATCGGTGCGGTCGAGAAGCTCCCGGTGGTGGTGGACAACGACGCCATCGCGATCCGCTCCATGGCCTATCTCTCGCTGACGTTCGACCACCGGCTCATCGACGGCGCGCTCGCCGATCAGTTTACGGGCAAGGTGAAACACGTGCTCGAAAACTGGTCCGACGAAACCCTATGACGGACGAAGCCGCGCGGATTTTTCTGAATTATTCAGCAGAAAATCTGCAGCGATCCGTCGCGCGTATCGAGGATTGCCTGGAGCGTTTGAACTACGATCAGATCTGGCTGCGCGGGTCGGACGCTTCGAACGCCGTCGGCAATCTTGTGCTGCATCTTGCAGGCAATGTGCGGCAGTGGATCGGGCACGGCGTCGCGGGCCAGCCGAACGTGCGCGACCGCGATGCGGAATTTGCGGCGCGCGGCGGTCCCGATGCGACGGAGTTGCTATCGAACCTGCGCGCAACCGTGAACGATGCCGCGGCCGCGATCGCCGCTCTCGCGCCGCAACGTCTGACCGAACGCGCCAGCATCCAGGGTTATGACGTAACTCTGCTCGAGGCGATTTATCACGTGATCGAGCACTTCGCGCAGCACACCGCTCAAATCCTTTTCGCGACCAAGCTGCTGACCAATCACGACCTGGGTTATTACAGGCATCTGGGGCAGCCCGCGCACAGCGAAAAGACGCCTTAACGTTCACCGTCCGTCCGATCCGATTGCCGGACAGCGGGCGCGACCGGAAGGTTCCAGCCGCGCCGCATCGCGACAAACCGCAGGCCAAAACAGAGCAGTGCGCCAACTCCTGCCGACGCCGCAGGCGCGAAATTCAGCATTCGTCCGCCGACCACCACGCCCGCTCCAATCAGGGCGGCAACGGCGTAGAGTTGCGTGCATAAAACGGATGGGATTTCTCTGACGAGCACATCGCGCGTCATGCCGCCGCCGATTCCGGTCAGCATTCCGAGAAGCGTCGCCGCAACCGGTCCGGCGTGATAGGCCAGCGCCTTGCCGGCGCCCGCAACCGCAAACAGCGCGAGTCCGGCGGCGTC
>JAICMB010000382.1 GCA_025929455.1 Bryobacteraceae bacterium
AGCCGCCCCAAAGATGTTTTGGGCTAACATAGACTCCTCTTTCCCTGTTGTTTTCAGAGCCTGGCCGCCGCGGCCGCGGCGCCACGCGTTCTAAAAGAAAATGCCTGCGCCGCGCGGCACGTCAGATGCAGAACATCGTCGTGACCAATTGTTTGATTTCATATCCACAGCGCTTACATCTGACTATACGAATGAACGCGCGAATTGTTCCGCGAGCGGCTCTAAATTTTCGAGAAATGTGGCGAGCCGGTTCATCGCGGGGTGAATGTGCGCGGCGCCGCGTATGCACGCCAATATCCGGGACCCACGCGGAACTGGCGGCTCAAGTGCGCCGGTGCGACAAACAGCAGCAGCGCCGACAGCAGCGTCTGCAGTAGTGCGATGGCCCACACACTGCGCCGCCGTTCGAAGATAAGCACCGAAACAACGCCCCACAAAAATGTTGCCGGCACCAGAATGGGATTGGGCACGTGCGCGGCTGCGAAGAGTGCGGCGGCCGCAATAACAGCGAACCGACCGGCGCCGAATCCGGAACGCAGCCGCGCGTACACGAGATTCTGCAATAAGAGCTGTTGCACAACACACCAGGCGTAGTACCCGAACGCATGGCGTGTGAAATGCCGGCCGGGTCCGGTTACGGCGATAACGGCGGCTACGGCAGCGCCCCAGACGGCGATTGCGGGCCACCACGCAACCATGGCATCCCGGAACGGCGGCCACCGCAGGCCCAGTGTTTCCGGCGTATCGCGGTGGGCCAGAAGCGATGCGGCCGCGTAGCCGGCAGTGATCCACAGCGCGGCGGGCCAGCGGTAACGAAACACCCATATCGACGCCATGATGAGCATCGCGAAGGCGATGACTTCGATTACGGCAATCGCACGGCGCGATTGACCGCGAGCAGCAGGCGCGAGTTGGGCCGCGGCGAGATTGGAAAAATGCCGGTCGTGATCGCGCGTGCCGGCGTGTCTAACAAATGATCCGATGGGCACAGCAGAGGACACTCTCGACGAACTCTGGAACGCAAACGGCCGCGGCGAGCATCGTTTGTTCGATCCCGCGGCGATTCCGGAACCCGCACACCGATATCTGGCGCACGCCATCGCGCCCGGCGCGGTGCTCGCCCGAGCGGTGCGCTTGCGCATGCATGGACAGATAAAGCATAAGCGATGGTATCCGTTCACGGCAGAGGAGGTCATTTGCTGGGGACGTGGCATGATCTGGCGCGCCAGGGTCCGCATGCGCGGATCCGTGATCGACGGAGCCGACAGTTTCCTCAACGGGAACGGAGCGATGCGCTGGAAACTGTTCGGTATCGTACCTGTCATAACAGCGTGCGGCGACGACGTTTCGCGCTCAACAGCAGGACGCGTGAATATTGAGTCCATTTGGCTTCCTTCCGCGCTTTGCGGCGGCGGCGTAACGTGGACGGCCGCGGACTCGTTCCTACGCGCACGCTTCACGGCGCACAACGAAACCGCTGAGATCGCGTACACCTTCGATGCGGCGGGCGCGCTCCGGACCGTAAGCATGCCCCGCTGGGGCAATCCGGGCGGCGGAGTATTCCGTTACGAGGAGTGCGGCTGTTTTGTGGACGCGGAAGGGACGTTCGGCGCCTATACTGTTCCGGCTCGCGTTCGGGTCGGCTGGTATTCCGGCACTCCTCGTTTCGAGAGTGAGGGCGAGTTTTTCCGCGCCGTGATCGACGACGCTATCTACCGCTGATCAACCGCGAGCGTCAGACGGACTCGCGCTCGCGTGCGACGAACAGCCTATCGATCTTTGCGGCCAGGATGAAGTCGCTCGGACTGAGGCCGCGGATTTGATGCGTGTAAATCGTGATCGCAACTTGCCCCCAACTCAGGCAAACGTCCGGGTGGTGTCCTTCAGATTCGGCCAACGCGCCCACGCGGTTTACGAAACCGAGACCCGCCCGGAAATCCGGGAACAGAAAGGTCTTCGCGATGTGGCGGTCCTCGACGACCTTCCAGTCCGGCAGTTGCTGTTGAAAAGGAATGATCTGTTCGCGCGTGAGCGGCGGTATGCCGCCCCGGCACGGAACGCAGCGCTGATCGAGCAGATTGTTCATTCGACATTCACCCAGATATCGCCTTCACGCAGTTCGACGGTGTAGGAGCGCAAAGGCTTCAATTGCTGCTGCAGGCGCGGCATATCGGAGGGATAAACGTTGCGCGGATAGTGGTTCTCGCCGGTGCGGCAGTCGTATTGAAAATGATGCCAGCGGCAATCGATGAGGGCCCCCAGAGCGCCGCCCCGTTTACCGGACAGAACTGGTGCATGCAGATACCCGAACGCCTAGACTGCGCCGTCGTAGTTGGCCAGCAGAACGGGTGTCCCCGCAAGATCAATTAAATAGGTGCGCCCGGGCGGAAAGTCCTTCCACTCGGGCCAGTTTGCGAAACGAAGCCATTAGTAAGCTGTTGCAGCGATTACGGAATCGCTCATCCGCAGCAGGGCGGGTACCCTTCGTGAACACCCACCGCGCTTGGAGCGGCGCCGCACCCGCAACCCGCGTTGTGCAGGAGCGGGCGAGGGCCGGATTGGATGCCGGCCGCATGCCTGTGAACGCCTGCCCCACGATTCTGGCGTATCAGACCGGCACGCGCGCGAATCCACCTTCGCATGAGGGTTGGTTGCCGGCTTGCGCCGTTCATCGCCGCAGGTGCGTTCCGCAAAACAGCCGCTGATAGGTTCCCTAAAGCTTCACTCTCCCATGACTTTCAAGATGACGCGCTTCGGGCGTTGCCCGTCGAATTCCGCGTAGTACACCTGTTGCCACGGGCCAAAATCCAGTTTCCCAGCAGTAACGGGGACAATCACTTCGTGGTGGATCAGCAAGCTCTTCAAATGCGCGTCGCCGTTGGTTTCGCCGGTGCGGTGGTGGCGGTAGTTCTCCCGGTAAGGTGCCAATCGCTCGAGCCATTCGTCAATATCCTCAATTAAGCCCTCCTCGGCATCGTTCACCCATACGCCCGCCGTAATGTGCATGGCCGAAACCAGGATCATGCCTTCCTCAATGCCGCTTTTGTGGACCGCCGCGGTCACCTGCGGCGTGATGTTGATGTACTCGCGATGCCGCCTTGTGTTGAACGTCAGATACTCGGTGTGAAAGAGCATACGCGCTCATTGTGGCGCGGCTAGGCGCCCCTAGGATCGATTCCGTATACATGCGTCGCAGCCGCATCGGTGTGATACATTGGGCGCGATGCGAGTTGTTTTCGCCGCGGCGCTGTTGGTGTGCGGTATCGCGCAGGCGGCGGACAGGGACTTCAACGGTAGGTGGGACATCTCGGTATCGGGCGACGCCCATGCGGGCGCCTGGTGGCTGGAGGTGACCGGCGCCGATACCACCGCTCCCAAAGGCAAATTCATCGGCGCGCCCGGCGGGCAGTTGGACGACATTCCGAAGCTGTCGATCTCCGACGGCGAAATGCGGTTTTCCTTCGAGCGCCGTTATCATCGCGAACTCAAGAAACCCGAGCAGGGCCTCTACTGGGCCCGCCTCGATCGCGGCAAATTAAAGGGAACGTTCGAGATCGCGGGCGATCCGGAATCCTATCTGGAATGGATCGGCGTGCGCGCGCCATCTGTTCCCGACAAGGATGACGGCGCTTGGCGCAAAAACGAACCCATATCTCTATTTAATGGCCGCGATCTGAATGGGTGGACCAGCGATGGCTCGGCTAAGACCACCGGCTGGATCGTGCGAGATGGCGTTCTCACGGCCGGCGGCACGGGCAGCAATCTAGTATCGAATCAGAAATTCTGGAACTTCCTGTTGCACGCCGAGTTTCGCATTCCACCGCACGGCAACAGCGGCATCGGGCTGCGCGGCCGGTACGAAGTGCAGATCCTGGACGATTCCGGCAGACCGCCGTCGCCGCACGGTATGGGTGCGATTTACAGCCGCATCGCGCCGGTACTCAACGCGAGTAAAGATCCGGGCGACTGGCAAACCTTCGACATCCGCCTGGTCGGCCGTCAGGTTACGATCACGCTGAACGGCATTCGCGTCATCGACAGGCAGCCGATCGACGGTCTCACGGCGATTGCTATAGACGCCAACGAGGGCGACCCCGGACCCATTGTTCTGCAGGGCGACCACGGCCCGGTGGAGTTTCGTAAACTGACGGTTTACCCGCTCCTTCCGGCGCCGCCCGGCACAGCGGCCCCTATCGCAGCCGCG
>JAICMB010000386.1 GCA_025929455.1 Bryobacteraceae bacterium
GCAAACCTGCACAACCGGGTACTCCATGCGATTCGCAATCGAAGTGTCCGGTCCTTCCGGGTGCCGCCAGTCCGCGCCGTCCACCTTGCACCACCAACCCACGCCGGCGACAGTCGCCTGCACTAACTCGCGATAGCGCTCCGGTGGAATGTGGCCCTGAAACACGAACGACCATCCGAAGCGCTCGGCTTCCGTCCGATATCCCGTAGCTTTGATGAACTCCTCAAATTGATGGTTCTTGACCGGCGTAGCATCGACGTAGAACGGGTCTACCGTGACCTCGCGAACCGGCCCTTCGCCGTCTTGCGGAAACCCGCGCGCGTAATCCGTTCCCATCAGAAACGCTCCGCCGTCCAGGCGCCGCATGTCCGCTGTCGATCCCGATGTGGCGTGCACGCGCGTTGCAGCCGCCTGCCGCGAACGTTGCAATTGCGCGGCTCGCGTCTTGCTCGGCACACAACACGGGTGCGGGACACCGGCCTCCGCGAACAACTGAAATTCCTTCTTCATGGCGCGGCGACTTCTTCGATTTGCGCCCGCGCCATCAGAGAATCGAGATGTTGCTCCAGCACTTTCTGCTTCTTGCGCGCCAGAAGAATTTCTTCGATGCCGCTACTCACAGCCTCCAGCGGCAGCACCCCGGCTTCGCGGCGCTCATGCACTTTGACGATGTGAAATCCGAACGGCGTACGAACCAGGCCGCTCACCTCGCCCGGCGCAAGCGAAAACGCGACGGTTTCAAACTCGTCCACCATAGCGCCTCGTTCGAAATACCCAAGATCGCCGCCGCGCCCGGGGCAGTCCGAGAACATATCGGCCCACTCCTCGAAGCGCGCACCCTCGCACAGCGCGGCATCAACTCGCTCGATCGCCGCGCGCGCCGCCTCCTCGCTGGTCTTCTCATCCACGTTCTTAACGATGTGAGACGCGTGCACCGCTTCGGCGGCCTGGAAATCATCGCGGTGTTTGCGGTAATACTCGACCACGTCCTTTCGCCGCGGCTTCGCCACATGCGCGGTAATCGATTCGATCAGACGATTTACTCGCAGTCGCATCTCCACTTCGCTCCGCAGTTCCTCCGCGTTCACGCCATTGAAACAGCCGGGCTGATCGCGCGCTTCGGCTTGCACCGCACGCATCGCTGCCTCGATTTCTTCGACTGCAAGAGGTGTTGTGTTCCGTACCGCCGCCTGCTTCAGAAGTACGCGCTCAATGAGGTTGTCACGCGCCCACTCCGTCGCGCGCGCATCGAGCACCGCCGCGTCCTCTTCCGGCAGTCGCTCGGCCAGGGCACGCCGGATCGCGCGCCGCTCCTCGCGAAGCGCCGCATCGTCGATCAACTCGCCATTTACACGTAAGGCCATGCTTTTACTCGCACCTTACCATGCGCAACGCGGTCACGCCGCGAGGAAAACAAGGATAAAATGATCGGTTCAGCTCGACAAACCCATGTTGCGACGCGAATTTCTCCAAACGCTTCCGGCTTCGGCAGCCCTGGCAGCAGCAGCACCCCCAACCCAGGCGCGGCCGAACATCCTGCATATCCAGTCCGACCAGCAGCAATGGGCCACCATCGCGAACCGCTCGCTTTGCCGCACGCCGAATCTGAACCGCCTCGCTTCCGAAGGCATGCTCTTCGAGCGGTCGTACACGCCGTGCGCGGTGTGTTGTCCTTCGCGAGCCATCACACTATCCGGCGCCTATCACTGGAAAAACGGCGTGTACAACCAGGTGCACTCGCCGCCGTCGGTGCATCGCGATCTGAACCCGGACACGGTGCTCTATTCGCAGCGACTCAAAGCCGCGGGTTATCGCGCCGGCTATGTCGGCAAGTGGCACTGTTCATACTTGCGCAGCCCCGCCGATTTCGGCTACGAGTGCGCCGGAGTGTTCGGCTGCGATCCGAAGATCCTCGCGCGCCTCGACTTGAATCCCGACCGCGTGCCGGAGCCACGGAAAAAAGAGCAGCTGCACCCGCAGCGCATGTTCCAGTGGCCCGGCAGCGCACCTTTCCCGATGTGGGGCTACCGCGAAACGCCGGAAAAGGAAACGCCCGAGGCGTTCTCCACCGAGTGCGCCATCAGAATGATGCGGCGTTACGCGCGATCGCAGCAGCCGTGGCTTCTCGAACTGCAGTTCGTGCAGCCGCACGATCCGTATGCGCCTCTGAAAAAGTATCTCGATCGCTACAATCCGCGCGAGATTCCGGTGCCGAAGAGCTTTTACGACCGCTTCGACGGCAAACCCGGTCTGCACCGGCGCGAGTCCGCGACCTGGGGGCACGTGACGGAGGACGATTACCGCAACGGCCGCGCGCACTACTTCGCGTACGCGGAACAGCTCGACTACCAGATCGGACGCGTGCTCAAAGCGCTCGACGACACGGGGCAGTCCGCGAACACCATTGTCGTGTTCACCAGCGACCATGGCGACATGAACGGCGCGCATCGCATGTGGATTAAGGGCTGGATGCCGTATGAGGACTGCTACCGTATCCCGCTGATGATCCGCTGGCCGGAGCGCATCAAAGCGGGGACAAAGACGAGTGCGCTCGCCGGCTTGCAGGACCTCGCACACACTTACACCGATGTAGCCGGAGCGCAGCCTATGCCATACGCACACGGTCGCTCGCTCGCGCCGCTGTTTTCGAATCCATCCCCCGCAAACTGGCGCGATACATTGCTGACTGCGTTCTACGGCGGCGAGTTCCTGTACACGCAGCGCATGGCGATTAGCGACCGCCATAAATATGTCTTCAACGGGTTCGATATCGACGAGATGTACGATCTTCACGAAGATCCCGAAGAGATGCATAACATCGCCTATGACTCGAACTACAAGGCCGAAGTGGGAGACATGCAGGCTCGTCTGTACGAGCTTATGACACAGTTCCAGGATCCGTATGTCGACAAGGACCGCTACGGTGCGATGCGCTACCTGCCGCGCGGTTCGCGGTTGCCTGGGAGCGCATCGTGAGTTCGCGGCGGCACTTCCTGGGCGGCATGGCCGCGCTGGGCACGGCGATGGCGGCGCAAACCGCGCAGCGTCCGAACATTCTCTACATCCACTCGCACGATTCGGGACGTTATCTCCAGCCGTACGGATACGCGGTTCCGACACCTAACATCCAAAAGCTCGCGTCTGAAGGAATCCTGTTCCGCCGCGCGTTTAGCGGCGCGCCGACCTGCTCGCCGAGCCGCGCCTGTCTGTTAACCGGTGAATGCGCGCACCAGAACGGAATGCTCGGCCTGGCGCACCGCGGCTTTTCGCTGAACGACTACTCGAAGCACATGCTGTACATGCTGCGCACCGCCGGATACCGCTCCATCTTAGGCGGTCTGCAGCATATTGCACGAGATCCTGAAGTCATCGGCTACGACGATTTACTACGGCCTCGCAACATGCGAGCGGCCACGGTGGCTCCCAAAGTCGTCGAGTTTCTGAACGGCCGGCCCAAGCAGCCGTTTTTGCTCGACGCCGGTTTCTTCGAGACACACCGCGAATACCCTGACCCGACGCCGGCTGATAACCCTCACTTCATTCAACCGCCCGCGCCGATCCCGGACACGGCCGCGACACGCGCGGACATGGCAGGCTTTCACGCTAGCGCGCGGCTGCTCGACAATGGCGTCGGCATGATCCTCGACGCGCTCGAACGCAATGGCTTGTCCGGCAACACTGTTGTGATCAGCACGACCGATCACGGCATCTCATTCCCGCGCATGAAATGTAACTTGACCGATGCCGGATGGGGCGTGTCTATGATTCTTCGCGGGCCGGGCGTCTTCGGTGGCGGCAAGGTGTGCGACGCGCTCGTGTCTCAGCTCGACGTGTTCCCGACCTTATGCGACCTGCTCGGAATCGCGCCGCCCAACCGGCTCGAAGGGCGTTCCTTCCTTCCGGTGCTCAGCGGTAACAAGACCGAAGTCAACGACGAGGTTTTCGCCGAAGTCAATTACCACGCGTCGTACGAGCCAAAGCGCGCCGTACGGACGCAACGCTACAAATACATCAAGCACTTTGACAAGCGCGGCACACCCGTACTGCCCAATTGCGACGACAGCCCGAGCAAGTCACTATGGGTGGACAACGGTTGGCGGCAACGGCCCGTGCCCCACGAGGCGCTCTACGATCTCATCTTCGACCCCGGCGAGCAAAACAATCTGGCGGCGGAC
>JAICMB010000363.1 GCA_025929455.1 Bryobacteraceae bacterium
AGATGTCGTGGTGCGGCGGCGGCGAGATCAAGCCAACGCCAGCCGTCGCGTGGCGCACCTTCGCAATCCACGGATACACCTTGTTGCCGGGAAGCTGGCCTCCTTCGCCAGGCTTCGCTCCCTGCGCGATCTTGATCTGCAGCTCGTCAGCGTTGACGAGGTAATTCGTGGTGACACCGAAGCGGCCGCTGGCCACCTGCTTGATGGCGCTACGGCGCGAATCGCCGTTGGGCAACGGAATGAAGCGCTCTTCGTCCTCGCCGCCTTCCCCGGTATTGGAGCGCGCCCCAATGCGGTTCATCGCAATCGCGAGCGTCTCGTGCGCTTCGCGGCTAATGGAGCCGAACGACATCGCGCCGGTTGCAAAACGCTTCACAATTTCGCTCGCGGGCTGGACCTCTTCGAGCGGCACCGTCTCGCCGCCGAACTTAAAATCCATGAGGCCGCGCAACGTGCAGAGCTGTTTGCTCTGGTCGTCGATGAGCTGCGAAAATTCCTCGAACGTGTCGAAGCGGTTCTCGCGGACGGCGTGCTGCATCTTGCTCACCGTCAGCGGATTCAGCAGGTGATACTCGCCGCGAACACGATATTGGTATTGGCCGCCCACGGTGAGTTCGGTATCGAAGTCGGTAACCGGCTGGAAAGCGTGCGCGTGCTTCGCCTGCGCTTCCCGCGCCAGCACTTCGAGGCCGATGCCCTCGATGCGCGACGCGGTGCCGGTGAAGTATTTCTCCACCAGCGGTTTGTTGAGCCCGATGGCTTCGAAGATCTGCGCGCCGCGATAGCTCTGCAGCGTCGAGATCCCCATTTTCGAGAAGACCTTCAGCAGGCCCTTGTTGATGGCCTTCTTATAGTTCTTCAGCGCCTGCGCGAACGTGACGCCCTCGGGCAGCATGCCGCGCGCCGCCATGTCTTCGAGCGTTTCGATCGCGAGATAGGGATTTACCGCGCTCGCGCCGTAGCCGATCAGCAGCGAGAAGTGCATGATCTCGCGCGGTTCGCCCGATTCGATAATCAGCGCCACCTGCGTGCGCGTACCCTCGCGTACCAGGTGATTGTGCACCGCCGTCAGCGCCAGCAAACTCGGAATCGGCGCGTACTCTTCGTCCACGCCGCGGTCCGACAGCAACAGCAGCGAGTAACCCGATTTGATCGCCAGCGATGCGCGCCGGCAGATGCCGTCGAGCGTGCGCTCCAGCTCGCGGTGGCCGCCTTCAGCGCGATAGAGAATCGGCAGCGTGCACGTCAGCAGCTCGCCCCACGACACACGCCGCAGTTTCTCCAGATCGCGGTTCGTAAGGATCGGCCCCGCCAGCTTCAGCGTGTGGCAGTGCTGCGGTGTTTCGGCGAGAATGTTCCGCTCCGTGCCGATATAGCTGGTGAGCGACATAACCAGCTCTTCGCGGATCGGATCGATCGCGGGGTTAGTTACCTGCGCGAAAAGCTGCTTGAAATAATTGAACAGCGGCTGCGGCTTGTCCGACAGGCACGCGAGCGGTGTATCGGTGCCCATCGAGCCGATCGGCTCCTCGCCTTTCGCCGCCATGGGCGCCATCAGCATTTTCAGGTCTTCGTCGGTGTAGCCGAACGCGCGCTGCCGCCGTATAAGGGTGTCGGGATCGAACCCGTACACGCGCGGCGGTTCCGGCAATGCATCGAGCTGAATCTGATTTTCCTTCAGCCATTCGCCGTACGGCTGGCGGCTCCACAGGCGCCGCTTGATCTCTTCATCCGGAATGATGCGCTTTTCCGTCGTATCCACCAGCAGCATCTTGCCGGGCTGCAGGCGTCCCTTGTACCGCACATTCTCCGGCTTGATCGGCAGCACGCCCGTCTCGGACGCCATGATCAATTGGTCGTTGTTGGTGACCAGGTACCGTGCGGGGCGCAGGCCATTGCGATCGAGCGTCGCGCCGATCACGCGTCCGTCGGTGAACGCCACCGCCGCCGGTCCATCCCACGGCTCCATCAACGACGCGTGGTATTCGTAAAACGCCTTCTTGTCCGCGTCCATGGTGGAGTCGGCATCCCACGCTTCAGGAATTAGCATGGCCATCACATGCGGCAGGCTGCGTCCCGTGAGCGTCAACAACTCCACCGCATTGTCGAGCGACGCCGAATCGCTGCCTCCCGGCGTGATCACCGGAAACAGTTTCTTCAAATCCTCGCCGAACAGGTCCGACTTCAACACACTCTGCCGCGCCAGCATCCAGTTCACGTTCCCGCGCACGGTGTTGATTTCGCCGTTGTGGCAGATGTAGCGATAAGGGTGCGCCAGTTGCCAGGTCGGAAACGTGTTGGTTGAAAACCGCTGGTGTACCAGCGCGAGCGCGCTGACCACCTCCGCGTCCATCAGCTCCTTGTAGAACTCGCCGATCTGCGGCGCCAGCAGTAGTCCTTTATATACGAGGGTGCGCGACGACAGCGACGGCACGTAGAAGAACGACTTCTCGTGAATATCGGACGCCGCGATCTCGATCTCGGCGCGCTTGCGCACCAGGAACAGCTTGCGCTCCAGCTCGTCCTGCGCCATGCCGCGTCCGGCGCGGATGAAGATCTGCTCGATGTAGGGCTGCGAGGCGCGCGCGATCCGGCCGATGGCGTCCACGTCGAGCGGAATATCGCGCCAGCCGAGCACGTCGAGTCCTTCTTCGCGCGTGATGCGCTCGACGATGCCTTCCACTCGCAGCCGCGCCTGCGGCTCCACCGGCAGGAACATCATGCCCACACCGTACTCGCCCGGCAGCGGCAGCGAAAAGCCCAGCTTGCCGCACTCCCGCGCGAAGAACGCGTGCGGAATCTGGATCAGGATGCCCGCGCCGTCGCCGGTTTCCGGATCACAGCCGCACGCGCCGCGGTGGGTCAGATTAATCAGGATCTGGAGGCCGTTGCGGATGATGTCGTGTGACTTCTCGCCCTTGATGTTGACCACGAAGCCGATGCCGCAGGCATCGTGCTCGTTTCTGGGATCGTACAGGCCTTGCTGTTCGGGGAGCTGGTTCATGCGCGCCTTCCACCCGCTCGAAAAACGGGATAGCGCTAGTATAGCAACGCTTGCCTCTATAAGTCCAGACGAATTTACGTGTTGACTTGTATCGATGCAGCTTATATTATCGAAGCGTACCGGCCGACAGGGAATAATGGACCTCGAGCACTTTCGGTTATTTCGCGATATTGCGCAGTTCCGTAGCGTTAGCCGCGGCGCGGCGCATTCGGGCGTCAGCCAGTCGGCCGCCAGCCAGCACGTCCAGGACCTGGAGCGGCAGCTTGGGACGACGCTGCTCGACCGCACCACGCGCCCGCTGACCGTGACGGCCGCCGGACACGTGTATTTAAACGCCTGCCGCGACATCCTGCGGCGCTGGGACGAGTTCGAGGCGGAGTTGGAGCGGCTGAAGCAGAACGTCGAGGGGACCGTGCGCGTGGCTTCGATCTATTCGGTGGGCTTGTCGGAGATGTCTCAGCTTGAGCAGGAGTTTTCGCGGCGGTACCCCGACGCGAAGCTGGAAGTGGAATATTTGCGGCCGGAAAAAGTCTACGAGGCCGTCGCGACGGACCGCGCCGACCTGGGTCTAATGAGCTACGCGGAGCCGAGTCGCGAAGTGGAGGTGCTGCCGTGGCGCGAGGAGGAAATGGTGCTGGCGGTTTCGCCGTTTCACCCGCTGGCGACGGCCGGGGAAGTGCGGCCCGCCGACCTTGCCGGTTTGGACTTCGTCGCGTTCGATGAGGACCTGCCGATCCGGCGAGACATCGACCGCTTCCTGCGCGAGAACCATGTACACGTGAACGTGACGCTGCACTTCGACAATCTGCAAATGATCAAGGAGGCCGTGGCGCACGGCTCCGGCGTGAGTATCATGCCGGCGCGCGTCATGCAGGCGGAGGTGGCGCAGGGGCGGCTGGCGCCGGTGCGCATCGAAGCGCCGGACCTGTATCGCCCGGTGCGGATCGTGCACCGGCGGAAGCGCCGCTTCCATCGCGCGGCCCAAGCCTTTCTGGAGCTGCTGCAAGAGCAGCCGCTGCCGGTGCTGGCGTAGCCGAATTAAACCTAAGCGCCCCGATCCTGCAGGGGCGCAAAGTAGACCCTCGCGCGCGGACGAAACAGAAAATACGCAATTACCACGAAGAGCAAGCTGTGCACCACGACCGTCTGTAGCGAATCGAAAAAGCTGATTACGACGTGGAATGCCATCCAGGCCACCGCCAGCCATCGCGCCCAGTTATGACCACGCAGAAGAAACGCTCCGCCGACAATCGCGGCAAGCTCCGTGGCTTCGATCCAGAGGTCGTCATACTGAACGGCGTGGTTCGCGAAGATAACGGAGAGATGATAGGCAAAGCCAATCGCGCCTACCGCGAGATAAATGCAGGCGAGAATCGTTACCGAAAGCGGCCGGTCACTTGCG
>JAICMB010000692.1 GCA_025929455.1 Bryobacteraceae bacterium
GTTTTTCAAGTAGCAGAAATCAAACAATTTATCCGCCGCCACAACCGCTCCGCCTACGCCCACGACTACCAATACGGCAACTCCAACGACTCGGCGAAAGCCCTCCGCGACTTCGCGAAAGCCGCATGACGAGAGAAAACAAGTGGGACAGCCGGTCTCTGCCGGCTGTCCTTCGCGCCCGCAACGCGCGCAATTTCATGAAAACAAGTGGGGCAGGCTGTCAGCCTGCGGCGGGTTGCCAAACCCGCCAGGTCCGCCGCCGCACGATGCCCAGCAGGTTTTCGCCGTCGCGCCGAACGACCGCCACCGGAGCCTGGCTGTCCCGCTACGTTATTTCCAGGAGCGGCGCTTGTACGGGAACTTCGTCCAGTCGACGGAGGAGCGGCCATTCATGTCCCACACGACTTTGCCGGCGCGGACCGTCATTTCGCAGCCTAGCCGCTCGGTGCCTTCCTTGCGGGCGCCGGCGGAATCGGTCATGCCGAAATGCCCGTGATCGATGCGGAGCACGGCTACGTCGGCGGTGCTGCCGACGTCGAGGTTGCCGAGTTCGGGGTGTTTGATTTCGTTGGCGGGATTCCAGGTTGACATGCGGATTACCTGCGCGAGCGGTGAGCCCAGGTTCATGATGTCCGACATTACGTTCAGCATGTTTTTCATACCGCTGTTCATGCTGTGAGTGTGCAGGTCGGTGGAGATCGAATCGGGATAGAAATGCTGCGCGTATGCAGGCACGGCCACATACCAATAAAAGCTCGCTCCTCCGAAGCCGATGTCGAAAAAGATTCCACGCTTCCGTCCCGCAATCATCGCCGGATTGATCTTGCCGTTGTCGAGCAGCTCACCGCGATGACCGGAGAAACAGTGCGTATAGATGTCGCCCGGGCGCAGCTTCTCGGTCAGCAGCGCTCGCAGGTTGCGCTCCTCGGTGGCTTTGCCGAAATCCACCATGACGGGTAGATGAGTCAGGTTGCCGGCCTTCACGGCGCCATCGACAGAGGCCCAGCCCGGGCCGGCGTAATGCGCGGATTTGAATCCTACGATAATGCCGGGATTCGCTTTGGCCATCTTCGCAGCGCCCTCCGCATCCATCTGCGCCGGATCGTCTTCCTTGCCGGAGAACATGCCGGCGGCCACGATGTTCAAAAACGCGAGCACGCGCGTTTTCGAATTGGCGATTACACGGTCCCGGAAATCCGGGAAATTGTTCCAGCCGGACGAGCCGGCATCGACCATGGTGGTCACGCCGGAGCGGAACGAAAACGCATCGGCCTGCACGCCTTCGCCTTTGAGGCTGGCCCAGATGTACAGATGCGTGTGTATGTCGATGATGCCCGGAGTGACATAGAGGCCGCGCACATCGGCCGTCGTATTCGCTTCGGCAGCGTCGATGTTCGGCGCGACGCGGGCGATTTTACCGCCCGCGATCGCGACATCCATGGGACCATCGATCCCGTTCTTGGGATCGATTACGTGGCCGCCCTTGAGCAGCAGATCGTAACGCTGCTGCGCGCTCGCCGAAAGCGCCAGCACGGAGAACAGGAGTACTTTGCGCATGTTTTACCAGACCAGTTTCGCACCGAGCTGCACATCGCGATTGTCGATGGAGGTCGACGATATGCTGCCAAATGCAGCCGTACCGAAGGTCGCGTTGGGATTGTTGAATTCCGGAGAGTTCGTCACGTTGAACGCTTCGAGGCGCAGTTCGAAGCGCGCACGTTCGCGAATCGGGAAGTTCTTGAACAAGGACAGATCCGTCGTGAACAGGTGCGGCCCGTACAGCAGGTTGCGGCCGGCGCTGCCATAGGTGTACAGAGCCGGTGTTGCAAACGCGGTGGCGTCGATACAGCCCGTCAAGTGTCCGTCGCCGCAATCGGCGGTCGGTTTGTGGACCAAATCCGGCCGGTAGGTCCCTCCCGAACTCGTGTTGGCGGTGTCCTTGCCGATCGATACATTGAACGGGAAGCCGGACTGCAGCGTGGTGATGCCATTCACCTGCCAACTGCCGAAAACAGTCTTCACGAAAGTATTCGCACCCTTGAAGAACGGAATCTCCCAAACGTAGCTCGTGACAAAGCGATGACGGATGTCCCAGTTGGCGTTGCCGTAGTCGCCGGCCCAGTTATAGGGATTCATCGGTGCGCCGCCGCCATTGGAGTCGGAGGAAACATCAAGCGTATGCGACCAGGTATAGCTGGCTAGGAATTGCACGCCGTGCGTGAACCGCTGGCGAACGACGATACTCAGGCCGTTGTAGTTGGCGATCTCGTCGTTGGTGATGGTGCGAATGGTTCCGAACAACTGATTAGGCCGCCGCGGCTGGATGGCGCCCGGACCGGGGAAGTACGGAGTGTTGTTGTAATAGCTACGATCCAGGTGATACGAATGCGAGCCGAGGTA
>JAICMB010000137.1 GCA_025929455.1 Bryobacteraceae bacterium
GAATCATACTCACAGACGATTTCGCAACATTGCAATCGAACACGCTTTCGCTGGATGAGAACTTTTCGACTGGTATCAACCTCAATTGCCATGCAGTTACCCCTAGTGGGAACACGATCAATGGCGCGTTGTGGGGCCCGGTGAACGTTGCAGGCTCCTACAGCAACACGAAGTTTATGTTCAACACCGCGCATAAAATCGGAACCTGTATCATTTGATGATCCGATTTGATGGTCATGCTGTGACGTAGCAGCCTGAACATGCATGAGCCCGGCGGCCCGTGTGAAGCAGCGCGCTCGGCCGGGCGTATGCCAGACGATAGGCAGCCAAACAGAGGCGCGCTGACCTGCATCCGCGGGTCGACGCTGGTATAAAAGAAATGGGCCATGCAGTTGACAGAATTGCTGTAGCGGGTCCATGCGGGCGAGCAGCAGGCTATGGATCTTCTCATGCCGCTGGTGTATCAAGAGCTCAAGAAGCTCGCGGCGGGTGACCTCACAGATAGCGGCCCTCCGCGACGTCTGGAAAGTAATTCTCGGGAACAGGCCGCATTCGATCACGCTGTCGGAGCCGGCCATGTCCGGCTCCGTGCTGCAGTACAACACCTTGAGCCAGATCACGGACGACATCGATAACGCGCGTATTTACGGCGGGATACATTTCCGCTACGACCAGGAGGAAGGCGGGGTGCAAGGCGTCGACATCGGCCAATACGTTTACCGGAACGAACTCCGCCGTGCAAAAAGGTCATAACGACCAGTGAGAGCACCGTATTAAATCGTCAGCACTTGCCGGGACCAGGAATTCAAACTGTCGCTACGGCAGCGATGGCTTTCGTGCCAGCTTCCCCAAACTCCGCGCCGGTTCCACACCTGCGCCGCGTCGCGACCCACTGAAACACCGCGTCCACCACCCCCGCAACGCTACAATATAAGAAAGCGTTATGTTCCGCGCTCTGCTGTACCTGCTCATTACGATTGTCCTCATCTCCGTAATTCGGGGCGTCGTGGGTATAATTATGCGGGCGTTTTCGGACATGACGGCTTCCTCGCAAGGCGGTACGCGGCAGACAGCACACCGGGAACAGGTGCCGCTGACCGGTGAATTGAAGAAAGATCCGGTGTGCGGCACTTACACCTCTGCTGCCACCGCGGTCAAGCAAACGGTACGTGGCGAAACGGTTTACTTTTGCTCGCCCGCTTGCCGGGACAAGTACGTCGCGACGCTTTCCTGATCCGCACGCCCCCGAGCCGGCCCTGATGAAATCGGAAAATCTATGCGCTTAAAAGAACTTGCGGCGCGCCTGGGATGTCAGGTGCACGGCAACGGCGACCTGGACATCACCGGCGTTGCCGGAATGGAGCACGCCGCGCCCGCGGAACTCACGTTTCTTGCGAATCCCAAGTACGCGCACAAGGTGAAGGACACTCGCGCCGCCGCGATCCTGATTACGGCTCCGCTGGATGCCGCCTCGCCCGCTAGTGTTGTTTCCAGTAACCCGTACCTCGATTTCGCACGTGCGCTGGAGTTGTTTTATCAGCCGCCGCGCCCCGCGCCGGGCGTTCACCCGACCGCGGTCATCGCCGCGAGCGCATCTATCGGCGAGAACGCCGCGATCGGCGCCTTCGCCGTAATCGGCGACAATGTAACGATCGGCCGCGATGCGACCATCCATCCGCATGTCGTCATCTACGAAGGCGCGTTCATCGGCAACAGTTTCACGGCGCATTCGCACGCCTGCGTGCGCGAATACTGCCGCGTCGGCAATCGTGTGGTGCTGCAGAACGGCGTGGTGGTGGGAGGCGATGGGTTCGGTTTTGCAAAAACGGCCGCCGGCACGCATCACAAGATCGTACAGAGCGGAGTCACCGTGATCGAAGATGACGTGGAGATTCAAACGCTCGCGAGCATCGATCGCGCGACTGTCGGGGAGACGCGCGTGAAGCGCGGCGCGAAGATCGACAGCCTGGTGCAGGTGGGGCACGCCTGCGTGGTGGGCGAAGACAATATCATCTGCGCGCAGACGGGTCTGGCCGGCAGCTCGGTGCTGGAGAAAAACGTATTGTTGGCGGGACAGGTCGGCGTTTCGGGTCACCTGACCATCCACGAAGGCGCGGTGGTCTACGCACAAAGCGGCGTTGGCGGTGACGTTGCGCCCGAGTCGGTCATTTCCGGTTCGCCGGCGTTCAATAGCCGCGATTGGCTGCGGAGCGTGACCGCGCTGCCGAAGCTCCCGGAGTTGCTGAAGACCGTACGCCAGATGCAGAAACGGGTGGAAGAATTAGAGAACGCGGCAGGGCGCGCGGCAGCGGCGGATGCGAATGATTGAAGACCATAACGCGAGCGGCGCTGATAACGGACAGGAGCCCGGCAGTAACGAGAACGGCGGGCAGCGGCCGGTCGCGTACCTGAACGTTCCATTTCTCGAAAGCCCCGATGCCCGCGCGCTACGTATCCTTTCGGAGTACCTGGAACCGCTGTCGCATTTCCGCGAAGAGCGCGTGCAGGACACCGTCGTCTTTTTCGGGTCCGCGCGCGTCCGGGAAGACGGACCGATGGGCCGCTATTATCGCGACGCGCGGGAGCTGGCGCGCATGTTCACGGAGTGGTCGCTGAACCTGCCCGATCACGCGCATCGATTCGTGGTGTGTTCGGGCGGAGGCCCCGGCATTATGGAAGCAGCCAACCGCGGGGCCCGCGATGCCGGAGGAAAGACCATCGGCTTAAACATCGGCTTGCCTTTCGAACAGCGGCCGAATCCATATATCACGCCGGAGCTGTCGTTCGAGTTTCATTACTTCTTCATGCGCAAATTCTGGTTTGCGTACTTGGCGAAGGCTCTGGTCATTTTCCCGGGCGGGTTCGGCACACTCGACGAGTTGGCGGAGATTCTCACGCTGGCACAGACGCGCAAGCTCGAGAGCCGCATCGTAATTGTTTTGTATGGAACGGAATACTGGCGCGAAGTGCTGAACTTCGAGGCGCTCGTGAAACATGGCATGATCGCGCCGGACGACCTGAAGCTGTTTCAGCGGGCGGACACGCCAGCGGAAGCGCTCGCGATCCTGCAGGCGGGATTGGCGAAATACTATCTGGCGCCGGAGCCCGAGCCGGGAGCTCCGCTGGCGCCCGAAATCGCGAAATCGCGCGTATAGGAAGATTTTGGCTGCTGAAGACGTAAAATCCCGCTGGTCTGCGCGCGACCTTCCGCGCATGGGCGAAATCTGGCGCAAGCTCGAACTTCCCGAACGGCTTCTGCTGTTCTCGGTGGCTGCTTATTTCATGCTCGCCTGGGTATGGCCTGGCAGCGCTTTTACGGCGATCGTTGAATTAGTCACCGTGGTGCTGGCGTTCATCGTCGGCATTCACCTGCTGCGGCGCCTGATGCGAGGTGCCATTTGGCGGCTGCGCAACCGGCTGATGATGACGTATCTGTTTATCGGAGTCGTACCGGTCGTGCTGGCGCTCGCTATGGCGGCGCTGAGCGGTTATCTGCTCGCGAGCCGGCTTTCCGTTTACCTGGTCAACTCGGAACTCGACCGGCGTGTCGAAGCGCTGGCCTGGCTCGCACGTGGGGTGGCGACCGCCGAACCGGCACGCCGAGCCGATATGCTGCAACGCGGCGCTGCGGGCATGGAGCAGATGGCTCCGGGCCTGGCGGTGGTGGCGCGCACTCCGGGCGGCATCATGCGAACACCCGCGGATTCGCCCATTGCGGAAGGGCCTAGCGGGTGGGGCGATACCAGCGGCATCGTACTCCGCGACGGGCGCTACTGGATGTGGGCGCACGTGGCGAACAAATCGAGCGACGTTACGGTCGTCGCGCCACTTTCCCGCGCCTACCTCAGCGACCTCGTGCGCGGCCTGGGCAACGTTTCGCTGTTCATGCTTTCGGGCCCTGATCAAAAGCCGGAGTTTCAGGGACAGGCGGGCGACGATTCGGTAAACCGGCTGCCGCCGGCAGAAAATGATCTCGATGTCGACGTGCGTTGGGCCGCCATTGTGCCGGTCGCGATCTGGGATAAGCCGGGTTCGATCGAGCGCGCGCTGCTGTATGTGCATACGCGGCCGTCGGCGCTCTACGGCATTCTGTTCGATTCGAAATTTGACTTGACCCAGAACGCCATCCCGGTGGCGCTGATCGCGGTCGGCATCACCTTTCTGATTGTCGAGCTGGTTTCGCTCATCATCGGCGTGTCACTGGCGCGCACCATCACCAGCGCGGTGCACGATTTGTACGAGGGCACGCAGCGCGTGATGCGCGGCGACTTCTCGCACCGCATTAAGGTCGCGGCCGCTCGGGACCAGCTTGCCGACCTGGGCAGCTCGTTCAACAGCATGACCGAGAATCTCGAGCGGCTGCTGGCCGTCGCAAAAGAGAAAGAGCGCCTGCAGGCCGAGATCGAGATCGCGCGCGAAGTGCAGGAACAGCTGTACCCCAAAGCGATTCCGGACTGCCCCACGCTGCGTTTGACTGCAACGTGCGAGCCCGCGCGCATCGTTTCGGGCGACTATTACGACTTCCAAACCACCCCGGGTGGTTGCGTCGCGATCGCCATGGGGGACGTGGCCGGCAAGGGCATTTCGGCGGCGCTGCTGATGGCGACCATTCAGGCCGGCATGCGGATGGAGTTGCGCGAAGTGCGTGAACTGGCCGCGCCGGGAGCGCACGTGGCGCACAGCGGCATCTCCACGGCACGCGTCGTATCCGAGCTCAACCAGCAACTGCACGCGACGACGCCGGTCGAGAAATTTGCCACGCTCTGCTTCGGCGTGTACGATCACCACGCAAGCACGCTAACGTATACCAACGCCGGTCACCTGCCGCCGGTTCTGGTCCGCAACGGGCAGGCGCAGCGCTTAGACGTCAACGGCATGGTGGTGGGCGCGTTCTCGTTCGCCAAGTACGACGAGAGCCGTGTGCACCTCGAGTCCGGCGACCTGCTCGCATTCTTCACGGACGGCATTACTGAGCCGCAGAACGAGTACGACGAAATGTTCGGAGAAGACCGCCTCATCGATCTGCTCGTGAAAAACGCCGGCCGCGACGAGCGGGAAATCAGCGACATCGTGATCGACGCCGTGAAGCAGTGGACGGGCTCGCCGGAGTTGCAGGACGACATGACGCTGCTGCTGGCGCGGCGCACCTAAGCGGGCGTGCTTTCAAACTGCGCCGCCGCTTCGGGCCCGCTCAGGATATCGGCGGTGTAGCTCGTCTGTATGCTGCGCCGTGCTGGAATCCAGCGGTAACAGGGCGTATCGAACAGCTTTCCGCGGCCGATCATAACGTGGCGCGGTTCCGGCAGCGGAGACGCGCCAAATTCCAGCCCGCGCGTAATCGTTTGGCCGTTCCAGGGCGGTTGCGTGCGCGAGCGGTTTTCTTCCCAGATGCCCAGCCACGGATAGTCGCTGCGCCGCCAGACGTAGCGCAGCAGCACCTTCAACCCGGGCGAATACGCCAGGAACCACGCGCTTTCCTTCGAGGGGTCCATGAGGTACGTTGCGAAACCGCCGGACGTTTCTTCTGCCGTGAAGCGCTGCAACTCGATGTTGCCCGCGAGGCAGTAGGAATGCGTTGCGGGCGCACGGAACACTGTACTGCCTTGCTCGACGAACGGCGGTCCAAGCGTCACGTGCTGCGTCCAGGCAATGGGCCGGTCGCAGGCGGATAGATTTTCGACGGTCTCTTGTATATTCAACCGGCAACCATCCAGTGCGATCCGGCGCTCGAATGCGAGCCGGGCTTCGGTCAGCGTACACTTCGCCATTAGCTCGACGCCCTGAACCGCAATGTCGTACGCGGCGATCGATGCTTCGCCATGCACTGTCAGGCCCGCTTCGGCTTCGTCGGCCGATGGCGGCCCGAACAGGTCGAGACAGAGGTTGTGGCCCATAATGCCGGCCAGCAGCTTGCTTTCGCTGTCGTTGCCGTACTCGGGATGCTCGTCGCGGGTATAGGTCGACGGCTCGAGGGACGGCCATGGCGGCGTCCACAGCGGATTTACGCCGCTCGCCTTGTCGAGAATTTCGGCGATGTGCCCGCCCTCGGTGAGCACTGTGACACGCACACGATCGTTCTCGATCTGAACCGCGCGCCGGCCGCGATACTGCACCTCCGATGACATGCTCCAATAGTATGCCGCGCCGTTCTGAGAGTCGTAGGACGGATGCTAGCGACCCTGCGGCCTGGTCGTTACGTCCGCGCCTGGAACGCTGCTTGACACGCGGGCATAAGGAATCGCCGTCGGCCAGTAAGCTGTTTCCCCGATTGCGCTCGCGCCAACACGCGGCCAAAATCGATTCTGGTGATCTACCGTCGCAAGCGGCGCTATACCGGTGATGTGCAGGACGGATTTCTGCGGCTCGAACGCATGGGAGCCCCCGGCATGCTCCACGGCAGCGGCGATGGTGGCGCGCTATGGTTGCGCGACGATTCCGGCGAACTCTGGCGCGGATCGGGCGAGCGGCTGAACGACGGCTCCGTCCGCTATACGTTCCGGAGCCAGTCCGGCGCCACCCTGACCGGCATTTCGGATGGACCCGCCATTCTACTGCGCGACGAGCGCGGGCGCTCCTGGCGCGGTTTTCTCGAGTAGGTCCGAACGTGTTTCCGCAGCCGTAACGGTGACGCTGCAAACTTTTTCGTGCGCGGTACTGGCTATCTGTCCCAAACAGGTTTATAAACAAATGTAGTAGTCGATGAGTACCGTCGTCCGCCGCCTCGCTTGGTCCGCCGCCATCGTCCTCATTGGCGTGTACGGCATCATTGCTCTTCGTGGACCGCAGGGTGTTCCGGCCCTGCTTGAAAAACAGCGTGAGATCCGCCAGCTCGAAGTTGAAAACGCCAACCTGGAGCGCGACAACCGCTACAAGCGCGAGCGTATCGAGCGCCTGCGCAACAACCCGTCTGAACAGGAACTGGAAATCCGCAAACAGCTTAAGCTGCTGCGGCCCGACGAGACGGAGTTCATACTGCCGGAAGCGTCGCGCGCAAAGCAGTAGACCTTCCCCCGCGCGGCTTCGCCGACGGCCGTACGTTTCGGTACGCGATGACATACGAGTAAACCGGCAAAAGCGGTGCCGTTCATATGCCAGTCCCCTTGTGGTGATGCCCGATTGTGGGTGCCTCGGCCAGACGCGTCGTCGAGCGCTGAGTTGCCGGATCTCTTCAGAGGCCGCATCGTCGTCCAAGAGCTCTCCGCGGTCGCCTTGTTCAATGCCACTCCGCAGTTTGGCCCGCTGTTCCTCGATCGGGTTTTCTCCGGATGTTCCCGCTGTTGAAGCAGGCGCAAGCCCTCACGCATCATATCCTCTCGAGGTGATCGCCATCGTCCGATGGATCTCGTCATTTGCGGGCATTCTTAGAGCAGCGAATCGGGGCAGGATGAGTTATGTGCGAACAGGCGCACGATAGCCACCCACTCGCAAATCGACAGCGCGGGCCGGGAATGGTACCATAAATACGAGACCGTAACAACTACATGGCCAGCAAACCCGCATTCGCGAACGGCGCACAGGTGGAACATCCCAAGTTCGGCCTGGGGTCCGTGACGTCGTGCAACGAAGATTACATCAGCATCAAATTCGACGATCACGGCTATAAAAAATTCGTGCTTTCGATCGTCATGCCGTCCCTCAAAAAGAGCGACCGTCAGCCCCCGGCCGAGAAACGCCGCGCTTCCCGCAAGAAAACCGCCACGCCCGCATAGTTTTCCGCCGCGGACGCGTGGAATGCGCGCCCGCCCATGCTAAAATTGAATTTCCCCCATGAAATTCGGCGTTGTTGTCTTCCCAGGCAGTAACTGCGATCACGATGCCTGTTATGCCGTTTCGACCAACCTGGGCCATCCGGCCGAGTTCATCTGGCACGACTCCGCCTCGCTCGGCGATGTCGATGCCGTC
>JAICMB010000179.1 GCA_025929455.1 Bryobacteraceae bacterium
CGGCGATACCACCGCGGCGCTGCGAACAGCGGAAGCCGCGTTGCCGTTTGTGCCCGCCAATGCTGACGCGCGCGCGCTGTGGGCGGGCGTATTTGCGCGGCTGAATCAGCCGAAGCGAGCGCTGGCGATATGGCAGAGCGTGCTTGCGCTCGATCCGGCGCGCGAGCCCGCGCATTTCGCCATCGCGCAAATTCTGATCGCATCGAAGGACAGTCGCGCGCTCGACGCGATTCGCGCGGGACTTGCCGCGGCGCCGCAATCCGCGCGCTTGCATCTGCTCGAGGCGCAGCTTCTCGAGAGCAGCGGGCGGGTGTACGAAGCACGCCGCGCGTTGCGCGAGCCGGCGGCAAATCTGCGCGATTCAGCGTTACTCGAGCAATACGCCACGCTTGAAGACACGTTCGGCGGCGATGCGGCGGACGCGTATGCGCGTGAACTGGAACCGCTGCTGGGAAATGCGGGCCAACGCCAACACGTCATCGAGGTGGCGCGGCGCGGCCTGCTCGTTTCGCTGCGCGACGGCAACGGCGGGCGCGCGCGCTGGTTTCGCGTGCGGCTGAGCGATCTGGGAGAAGCGACCGGCGCCGCCGCGACGACTGCCGCGCGCAACGAAAACTCCGGGATGTGGGTGCCGGGCGGACTCGATGCGCTGGCATACGTGGCGCGCTCCAAGAGCGGGCTCTCGCCGGAAGAGTTCCTGACGGGATACTGCCGCGCGGTGCTGCTGAACGTGCAGAACTCAAAGATGAATAAGAAGGGTGTCGAAGCGTATCTGACCGGCATCCACGACTATTTCGAGCGCTTGCGCGTGTTGACGGCAAGCGCGCGGCAGAGCGATCGCGGCAAAGCTGTCCTGACGCTCGCGTGGACGGACAAGAACGAGCAGCAGCGCACTCGCAAAATTCTCGACACGCTGGGCTGGAAAATCCGCAGCAACAAAGGCGAAATCATCATGGAGGCGGGCGAGAAGGGCAAGGACGCCGGCAAACAGGATCTCGCCGCAGGACTGGCCATCGACATGGTGGGCATGCAGAAGGCGTTCCAAGCCGGCAAGCCGTTCCGCATCGAGATTCCGTATGAGTGGGCCGCCATTCCGCTCGGCGAGAAGGCCTGGAGTGCGGAGTTCTATCCCAATGAGAAATTCGCGGGCGGACTGTTTGAAGCGGCGGCGCGAGACCCGCGCGTGGCGCAGCTTGCGGACGGCATCTCGATGGTGGACGGCGAAACCGCGCGGCAACTGTTGCGCGCCGCGCCGATGCATGTGCTGGCGGACAAGTACGGCGTGATGCTGAGCGCGTTCGGCTCCGCGCTGGCGGTAGCGAACGGACGTGTTGTGGTGCCCGGCGGAGTTGCCGCGGAGCCGTTGTGGGCAAAGCTGGCCGGCGCCGATCCGGGCAACCCGCCGGAGTTTCTGCGCGCGCTGCTCAGTAAACAGGATGGCAAGCTGCTCGCCTGGTTCTATGTTCTTTCGGAGCTCGACGCGCCCCACCAGCGTTTCTTTACGCTGAGCGGCGCACGCCTCACGCGCTTCTACGAGCTTTACCGCGATTCTGCCGAAGCGAACCGCAGCACGCAGATTCGCGACAGCTCCTTCAGCAATTTCCTGCGTTCGATTCCGCTCGATGACACGCTGCATGTGGAGTTCCCAGGCAGTCCGGAAGTGTGGATGGTGGTGAAGGGCCGCTCCGCGAACGCGCAGAAGACAGCGAAGATGCTTAAGAAAGCGCACAAGAAGGCTGCTCCCGACGTCGAGGACGCGATTCTGGTGCGGCTCGCTTCGACGCGCTACAAGTCGCAGGCCGAACACCGCTCCGAGCTCGACAACTTTCTCGCCGTCGTCCGCATTGAGGAGCACCGCGACACCGCGCTCGATGAAGCGTCAGCGATCGAGCTGTCACAGCGGTACATCGATTACGGCGCGCTCTACCCGTATTTCGCCGTTTTCACGGGTCTGCAGCAGCGCGATTTCGCGCGTTGTTTCGCGTTGCTGGACAAGCTGCGCGCGAATCCGAAGGCGCAGCTCAACGACGAGTTGGGGCAGTTCTATTCGTTATTGGAACTGCTGCGGCTCGGCGTAGAATCGGGGCGCATCGGCGAGGAGCAATCGACGGAACTGTTTTACAAGATCTGCGACGGTCTCGCGCGTGCGAGCGGAGAAGAAGAATTTACGATCGCCGCGCTCGATCTGGCGCGCACGCTGGCGGGGCGATCGGGCGATGCCGATGCCGGCCTGCGCGCGCTGATTCTGGGCAACGCCGCGGGCTGGCGCGCTCGCGATTTCTCGCGGGTGCTGCAGTTGCAGAAAGTTCCGCCAGTGCAGCCGTTGCTGGCGCTCATAGAGGCCGGCGGCGCGCTCGCGAACGGCAAGGGCGCTCCGGCAGCAAACATAAAAGTGCTGGACGCGGCCGCGGTTCTCATTCCGGAGGTCAGCGCCGGAAAGGACGCGAAGCTCCGGACGGAAGAGAAACGCGTCGTGGCGCTGTACTCTACCGCACGCCTGCGCGAAGCGGTAGCGCAGTTCGATAAACAAGCTGCGAGGAAAAAGCTGAAGACGGCGGATTTCGCAAAGCCGTATTTGTCGTTAATGGCCGCCTTGGTTCCGCAGGTGCGGCTGGCGCTTTCGGGTCTGGTGTACGCACGCTATTTGCGCACATCCGATCTGCTGGTGAGCGACGACGTGCTGTTTCTGCGGAAGCACGCGTTTGCGGCGATGCATTCCTCGGATCCGTTTGTGGTTGCCACGAGCGTGCAAATGACCAGCGACGACGCCGGTAGCTATCTCACCGGCACTTTCGCGAACATGGCCGCGGTCGCCGGCCGCGTCGCCGTGGTGGGTTCGAAAGTGAACGGCGCCGACGCGCTGGCAATGCAGATCGGAGCGCTGCGCGCCACCAACTGGACGCAGTACGACAATACCGTGCAGCGGCTCGCGGCACTGAAGATTCTCATTGCACGCGAATGGTGCGCACGCGCGGCGTCGGACAAAAAAGAGTTCGATGCGCTGGCCGAAGAAACGCTCGGCGTACTCTCGCTGGGACGCCGCCGCGCATTACTCGACGGCATTCGCGACGGCGACTGGCGTTCGGTCTGGGAAGCGGCGCCGCTGGCTGACCTGTATTTCATCGGCGACCGTTTCCTCGCGCGGTATCCCGCGACGGACCCTTGGCCGTCGCCGGTGGCGAGCGAGCTGCGCCAGTTCGAGGCGTCTCCCGAAGCGGCACGCGTGAACTTGCTGGGGCCTGCATATGCGGCGGTGCTGGGCTGCAGCGAGCCGCATCTGGCGGCGCCCGCACCATATGAAGAATACGAACGCTACATGTTTCCGGCGCTCGCCGGCGAACGCGCCAGCTTTTTCAAGTTGTACCTGGCGGATGTGCTCGACCGTTCGGGTCAGGACGCGTCGCTTGCGGGACCGCTCGCGGAGAGCACACTGAAGAAGATGTTCCAGTCCGCGACGTTGCTCGGCCCACGCGACTGGCGCGGCATCCTCGCCGCATTTGAAAAGATGAACGCCGGGTCCCTCGATACCGCCGTGGCGGAAGCGCGATGAAGATTGGCTTCGCCTGCGCTTGGGCTGCCGCTGCGCTCGCCTGCTTCGCGCAGACGCCCGTGTTTCGCGCGGAAATCCGCTTGGTAGAAGTGTACGCAACCGTGTACGACCCGCACGGACGCGCCATGGACGGCATCGCACGCGATGAGTTCCGGTTGTTCGATAACGGAAAGCCGGAGCCGATCGCCGCGTTCGAATCCGAAACCGCCGAACTGTCCTGTGCGCTGTTGCTCGACAATACCGGGAGCATGCAAGGCGCGCTACCGGCGGTGAAAAACGCCGTTGTCGAGATGCTATCCGAGCTGCGGCTGAAGGATTCCGTGGCGGTGTACGGCTTCAGCACCACGCTCAATCTGCTGCAGGATTTCACAGACGATAAGGACCGTGCGAAACGCGCGGTTTTGCGCGCGCGCGCCGGAGGAGAGACGGCGTTGTTCGACTCGCTCACGCAGGTTGCTCACGATGTTTCCGCGCGCTCGGGTAAGAAAGCCGTGATCGTGTTCACCGACGGCGCGGACAACGCCAGCGCTCTGAATATGACATCGGCGATGAAGCGCGTGCAAGCAGCAGGCGTTCCGGTGTACACCATCGCGGAAGGCGACGCATTGAAAAGCGACGATCTCCTGAAGCGTTTGCGGGAAATTGCGCAGCGCTCGGGCGCCGCTTTTTACGAAGCGCACCACTCGCAGGACATCGCGCGCATTTTCGGCGATATCAGCGCCGATCTCAAGCACGGGTATCTGCTCGCGTATAAAGCGCCGGAGGGCTCGCCGGACGAGTGGCACACCATTCGTGTGGAAGTGGCAGGCGTGAAGAACTATCGCGTGCGGGCGAAGGAAGGGTACTTTCCCGAGTAGTGCGGCGTGAAAGACGGGTCTGGCGTCGCTAACCGTCGAGGCCGGGCATGGGCTACAAGGAACTGGGCATCGCGAGTGACGCCTGGATTCGAACCCTCCGCGGCATTGTGCGCGGCGGACGAGGCGGGTTTGGCAACCCGCCGCAGGCTGACAGCCTGCCCCACATTGTTGTCGTGACCTGGCGTGCGAGAGTACGCGGTAAGAAGTAGCGGCGTGCTGCAATACGGTCATGTTCACGTTGGAGGGGAAAGCGGCGCTCGTAACAGGTGCGGGGCGCGGGATCGGACGCGCCATTGCGCAGCAGCTTGCGGACGCGGGTGCGAACGTTCTGATTAACGACATCGATGCCGGCGTGCTTGAGGAGTCGCGGAGCGCGATCGGGGCGCGTGCGCAGGCACTAGCGGGCGATCTTACAGACCCCGCATTTCCGCAGCAGCTCGTTGACGCCGCCATCGGCGCGTTCGGTGCACTCGACATTGTCGTCAACAACGCCGGCTACACGTGGGACAACGTCATCCAGAAAATGTCCGACGAGCAGTTTCATGCCATGCTCGAAATTCACGTCGTCGCGCCGTTTCGCGTGCTGCGCGCTGCGTCGGGCTGGATTCGCGAGACGTCGAAACGCGAGACCGCGGAAGGCCGCCGCGTGATGCGAAAGGTCGTAAACATCAGTTCGATTTCAGGGACGGACGGCAATGCCGGGCAGGCCGGCTACGCGTCGGGCAAGGCGGCCATCATCGGTCTGACGAAGACGATCGCGAAGGAGTGGGGCCGCTACAACGTGAACGTGAATGCGGTGGCGTTCGGCCTCATCGAGACGCGCTTGACGCAGCCGCTCACCGGCGCGGCGGCGACGATCGAGATGAAGGGCCGCGAGATCGCCGTCGGTGTGCAGGAGAAAGCGCGCGAGGCGGTGCGTGCGGCGTGCCCGCTGGGTCGGCTGGGAACCCCGGAGGAAGCGGCCGCCGCGGTGCTGTTCTTTTGCTCGCCGCTGTCGGACTACGTAACCGGCGAAGTGCTCACGGTGAGCGGCGGCGCCCATTTCTGACGCGCGCGTTTATCGCGGCGTGATCAATCCACCGAGTTTGTCCTGCTCCGAATCCGCCTCGCGCGGGAAGCGAGTCGCATACGCTTCGAGGTATTTCAAACCGGATCCGGTGTTGAACACCACCACGCGCTCGCTCTTTTGAAGAAAGCCGCTCGCGAATAATTTGCGAAGCGCCGCTATGCACGCCGCTCCCTCGGGCGCGGCGAAGATGCCTTCTTTGCTCGCAAGTTCGACACCCGCGTCCAGGATCTCGGTGTCGTCTACCGCGATCGCGGTTCCGCCGCTTTCGCGAATGGCCTGAAGAATCAGGAAATCGCCGAGCGCCTGCGGCACGCGCAGCCCGCTCGCAACGGTGCTCGCATGCGGCCAGAAATCGGCTTTCGTTTTGCCTTCATCGAATGCCTTCACGAGCGGCGCGCAGCCGGCCGCCTGTACTGCAATCATCTTGGGCCGCTTGGCGCCGGTCCAGCCCAGCTCCTGCATTTCGGCGAACGCCTTCCACATGCCGATCAGACCCACGCCGCCGCCCGCGGGATACAGAATCGCGTCCGGCAACTCCCAGCCAAGTTGCTCGGCGACCTCATAGCCCATGGTCTTCTTGCCTTCGACGCGGTAGGGCTCCTTGAGTGAGCTCACATCGAACCAGCCCTCCGCGTCTTTGCGCGCGGCGACGATCTTCGCGCAATCGCCGATCAGACCGTTTACCAGCGTGACGTGCGCGCCGTACGCGCGGCACTCGATGTAATTCGCCTGGGGCACGTCGCGCGGCATGAAGATGTGCGCTTCGATACCCGCCGCCGCGGCGTAGGCTGCGAGCGCGCTCGCGGCATTGCCCGCCGAAGGAATCGAGATCTTCCGCATGCCGAGTTCGCGGCACATCGAGACCGCGCACGAGAGGCCGCGCGCTTTGAATGAGCCGGTGGGATTGAGTCCCTCGTCTTTGATGAACACGTGATCCGCGCCCAGGCGGCGCGTCGCGAGCAGCGGCGTCATGCCCTCGCCGAGTGAGACGATGTCTGCCGCGTTCGCAACGGGCAGCACGGGCGCGTACCGCCACATGGTGTCCGGCCCTTGCGCGACGGCGCTGCGCGGCCACGCCTTCCGGACCGCGGCCAAGTCATAGCGCACCAGCAGCGGGCCGCCGCACGCGCATAGGTTATGAAGCTGCCCCGCCGCATGTGCCTGCCCGCAGGCCGCGCACTCCAGGCGGGTCACGTGAGACATGAAAACGCGATGATAGCGCGCGGCCTAAACTGGGAACATGTTCCGGCTGTTCGCGCTTCTGCTTGTTTGCGTTTCCGCTTTCGCCGATGAGGCGCATCCGATTCTTCCGCTCGGCTCGCC
>JAICMB010000224.1 GCA_025929455.1 Bryobacteraceae bacterium
CATGCAAAACACGCATCGCGCCAATGGACACGGCAAGCAGCGCAGGCTGGGTATTCTCGGTACGCTTGAGATCCTCGTCGGGGCCGTTGAAGCAGAGTTCGGAAAGCGGAAACTCGAGCGCGGAGTCGGCTTCCTCGAAAGCCTGCCGTGCGCACGCATACTGCCCGGCGAGGCTCTTGCCCATGCCGACAAGCTGGGATCCCTGGCCCGGGAAGACGAAGGCGGTCTTCATGCGAAGACACAGGATAGCGCGAGGGTCCTCAGATCAGAGGAGGCATGGGCCGCCACCGCAGCGGCCCATGCGCATGGAGGAGACAACGAATTACTTCGTGATTTTCCGGCGTAGCGAGCCGGCCGCGATGAGGAGCAGCCCAACGCCACCCAGGGCCAGCGAGGCGGGCTCCGGCGTGCCGGAAACGTCGACGTTCGTGCTGAACTGAACGCGCGATTCTACCGTATGGCGGTCGGCGAAAAACAGGTCCAGCGTATGCGTGCCCGCGCCAACCATGACGGTCTGGCTGGGAACGCTCGCCAGGCTGTGAATACCGCCATTATCGACCTGCAGATTGCCGTCGACGAAAATAAACCCATCATCGTCGGAAGACAGATTGAATGTTACATCTGTGGCCGACGGCAGATAGAAAATGCCGTTCCAGTGGACTGCGGAGTAGCCGTCCGGACCGTTGCTCACGCCGTCCGGAAAGATTTGCTTATTCAGCGGTAAAGTGTCGACCTGCACCGTCTGCAAAGTTGTAAAAGCGCTTACCGACCACCACAACAACTCGTGTGTGGTCGAATCAATATCTGTGATCGGACCGGACGGCCCGGCATACGTCTGGCCGTACGCGCTGGCCACGGGCAGGCCGTTGGGGCCGAGCGTGCTTTCGATCAGACCGGTGACGGTCCCACCGTCAATCCCGTGTTGCACGTCGGGATTATCCGGCGAAAGGACATAATAGGTGCCGGTCATTGTGCTTGCGGACGCGGATGCCACAAGCAACGCAGTGCCGGCACAGACCAGCAGTAGTTTTCGCATAGTTGAGTTGGTAACCTCATATGCAGAAAACCATGCAGACTTGGACGCGCGAATAGCTTGGCGATGCAGTACGCGCGGATACGGGTACTGGTACGCTAGCGCCCGTTGCGTTTTTTGAATTGCAACGGCTCCGCCGGGCGCGGGTCCGTTTTCGGCACCGCGCTCGAACGAACCTTCCCCGTGTCGATGTAGCTGAGGTATTTGATTTCTTTGCGAGCCTGCTCCGGACGGATCATGCTGAGTACAGGTACGGCGCGCTGGCCGGCCTCATAGATCCAATCGAGCCGGATGAACGACTCCTCGCCAGAACGTAATTTCACGACCAGCGGCGCGCCGGACGCCGGCGCCAGAGTATACCGGCCGGACGGTAACTCGATGACGAACAGTTTGCCGCGCGTGAGTTCGGCAACCACAGTGTCGCCGCACGTGATCGGAATCCACGAACCCGCCGCCGTGAGGCGCTGTGCATACACGTAGATCGTTCCGGTATCCGCGCCGGCGGCGGTGAACGAAGCCGCCATCGCCAGCGTGGTGAATGCGAGCACGCGTTTCAAAGCTCGCCCGATCCCCCGCCCCACTCCTCCGGCGCCACATCACGAATCGACTGTGAAAACGTCCAGCGATGTCCGCCGGGATCTTCCACGCTATACTGCCGCTCCCCATACGGATAATCCGTCGCGGAGGAGAGCAGCCGCGCGCCGCTCCGCATTGCATGCTCCTGGTGTGCGTCGACGTTTTCAACGCGGACCATCGTTGAGTGGCAGAAGTCCAGCCCGCCGGCCGTGCGCCGCTCGGTTACGACGACGGCGCCGTTGCCCGCGTTCAACTGCACGCGGTGATGCGCGATACGCAGGCGCACCGTGAAACCAAACGCGTTGCACAGCCAGTCGGCCGCTTCCATTACATCGGCATAAGCAAGCTCCGGAATGACAGTACAGCACGGCATGGACCGGTTCACCAGCATATCTGCGCGTATTGTACTGCCCGCTGTCCGGCCCCGTAGTGGAATAAACGGCGCCGATCGCGTGATGATGATGGTATGCAGCGCCTGCAGTCGAAACATCCGCGCGCGATCCGCTGGTTCCACTGGATCAATTTCCCGTTGCTCGCGCTGATGATCTGGAGCGGGTTGCTGATCTACTGGGCCAACGACGTGTACCGCGTCGGGCTCGGCGGCTTCACGCTGTTCCACTTCTTCCCGGATTCGTTTTACAACGCCTTGAACGTGCCGCAACGGCTGGCCGAAGGAATGGCGTGGCACTTCTTTCTGATGTGGCTGTTCGTCATCAATGGCATCGCGTACGTCACGTATACCATCGTATCCGGCGAATGGCGCTATCTGGTTCCTAACCGGCATTCGTTCCGGGAGGCGATCGAGGTCGCGCTGCACGATCTGCATTTACGCAATAGTGCGCCGCCGCCGAGGAAATTCAACGGCGCGCAGCAGATTGCGTATACGGCTGTCGTTTTGATGGGCGTGGGGTCGGTGATTACGGGGCTTGCGATCTGGAAATCCGTGCAAGTGGCGTGGCTGACCACGCTGTTGGGCGGCTACGAGGCGGCACGGCTGGAACATTTTCTGCTCGCCTGCGGCTATGTGGGCTTCTTTGTAGTTCATATCGCGCAGGTAGCGCGCGCCGGCTGGAACAATTTCCGCGCCATGGTGACGGGCTTCGAAGCCGTCGACGTCGAGGAGGCGGCTCATGAGCACGTCAATACCGCCCGATAAGCGCGAGATCGCCCGGCGTACACGCCGCAGTTTCTTGACGGGCGGAGTTGCCGCGCTCGCCGGATTCGGCGCGTATAAATGGATAGCCACGCGGCCGGACGACGGCGGACAGCCTTGGCCCCTACGCGCCGCGCTCCGTTGGAACGAGCGGCTGAGCGAAGGATACTTCAGCCCCGCGCGCCTGGCGCTGGAGTTTCCGGTGAGCGGAGCCGGCATGCCGAAGGTGAACGGCACCATCGGCATCGATGACGACGACTTCGATCCGGCGAAATGGTCGCTACATATCGAGGGGCTTGCGCGCGATTCGAAACCGGTGGTGCTGCCGCTTGCCACGATACACGCGCTGCCGAAGGTAGAGTTTGTCACCGAGCTGAAATGCATCGAGGGCTGGACCAAGCGCGTGCGCTGGGGCGGAGCGCCCCTGCGCGAGTTTGTGGCGCAATATCAGCCGGCACACGGCGGGCCGGACGATTACGTTGGCTTTGAAACGCCCGATGGCGGCTACTTCGTTGGCCTCGAAATGCAGTCGGCGCTGCACCCGCAAACGTTGCTCTGTTACGAAATGGACGGCCGTCCGCTCGAACCCGACCACGGCGCGCCCTTACGGCTGGTTACCCCGGTAAAGTACGGCATCAAGAGCCTGAAGCGGATCGGAACCATGCGGTTCACGCAGACGCGGCCGCCGGATTATTGGGCTGAGCAGGGCTACGACTATTACGCGGGTTTCTAATGTGACGAAGACGCACGAGTCACTTCGCGCGCCTCTTTCCAACTGAATGGCGGTCCGGCATGTATACGATGAGTCCATAACTTGGAGTGTTCTTGGAGTAACCCGCCACCAATTGAACGTTGTAGTCCGGAAGTGAGAAGTCGAATGGATCGGCCGGGTGCAAATCGATAATTTCGAGATCGGCGCCGGTCATCGTGAGCTTCCCGAACCGCAGCACCCCGCCGCGATGATAGATGTAATTCCTAGCTCGGCGCGGCAGGTCGGGATTTCGCGGCCGGCCGCTTCCGAACGTTTCAATAACTTGATCTTGCCCGATCGCGACGGCAGTCACCTTACCGATGATATGCGGAGGTGGCGTCAACCGCGATGGAAATAAGACGATGTCGTCGCCCTCTATTCGTACCCCGCGCGCTTCGTTGGTGTTCACAAGATCCGCCAGATCCTTGCCGAACAGATGGAGCAGACCCTTGAACGGCACGTGCGCGGAACTGAACTTGTCGGCGTGCAGGCGAATGTTTCCGTTCGCGTCCGCAACCGGCTTGCCTTCGAGTGAGAACGGAAGCACAACCCCCTTATGCATGACGCCTTTGATCCGCAGGCGCGCGCCGCTTAGTTCGACCGTCACTTTCTCAATCGGCGCGCCCTTGTACGCGAACGCATAACGGTTCAGAACGGCCGCTAGCGCGCTGGTGCTGAGCGCGACGTGTGCGGAGTCCGTGCGCACATCGAACGAGTTCGGATCGTCGAAGGTGACGGGCTTGCCGGGTTTAAGCGGCTCCATCCAGCCGCTGAGGTCGCGAATATCCATGCCGATATCGCGCTCGACCGTGAGATGAACGTTGCGGATTTCGACGTGTACAGCGCCTGAGTCGTGCTTGGCCGCCGTCGCTGCCTGTCCGAGTAGCGCCGCGCCTGCGGAAAACAGCGCCAGTACGGCGTAGCGGACTCCCGGGCGTGCATGGCCGGAAGTGTGCCGGCCATGCTTCACCACCATATCCTGCGCGGGCTCCTAATGTGATCCCGGCCCAAACGTCAGACTCAGTAAGTATTGAATCAGATCGCTCTTCTCTCCGGAGGTGAGGCCCAGATCCATGCACGTGTTGTAATGGTCGACCACTTTAGAGAGATTGGGGAACCGGCCGTCATGATAAAAGCCCCCTTTGAAATGCGTAAACAGGTCGCCGATCGGCGAAGTTCGGTAGCGCTGGTCGGGTCCACGGTCGGCTTGAAAGCTGTCGATACAGACTTCCGAGGGTGTGTGCAGATTCCAGCCGGGATCGGTCCAGAGTGGTTCGACGTGGCAGCCGTTGCACTTGGCCTTGCCGCTGAAAAGCTCGTCCCCGCGCTCGGCGGCTTCGGCATTGAAGCTGCCCGCGGGAGGCTGCGGCGAAGGGATGGCAAGCTGATAAAACTGCAACGCCTGAAGTTTGGACGTGATCAGGTCGTCATCGGGGCTGATGTGCGGCAAGTCACCGAATCCATGAGCGGCGGCAATCGGAAACTGCGTAGCGTTATTCAAGCGCGGATCCCAGAACCTGCCCTTCCCGCCCATTTCGAGGTTCGCGACGAGAGCGTTCCAGTGCGGGACAGATCCCCAACCGGTCCACGTATGCAGGTTCACTCCTCCGAGTCCGAAGGCGGGCGGAATCAGGGTAGCTCCCGGAACGCGCGTGCCCGTCACGACACCGTCCGTGATCTGCCGCGAATTGAACGCCTTTCCATCGAGAAACAGCGCAGCATCGAACTTCCCCGGCCCCCAACTGGTCAGTACTGTTTTGACGGTCTGTGGCGTTGTGTTCAGCAGAGTCGCAAACGGGCTCAGATCGGGAGCCAGCGCCACGATGGCGCCCACGTTCAGATCGCGATTGGGCCACGCGTCGAGGCGATGGCCGATACAGCCAGTACCTGGGTTGGGCTGAATGACGCCGGCGCACAGGGCAGGCATAGAGTTGTCAACCGTCGAATGGCAAAACGCGCATTGAATGCCCATCGACTGCAGCGATCCCGTTAAAGGGTTGAAAACACCGGTGACTCCGATCACGGCCTTTAGCCGCAGCAGCGCCAGCGTAACGGCCGGGTCGTTTAAGTTGACCTGGCCGTTTAACAGTTGCTGGCGCAAATTGCTCGGTAAGGCATCGATATCCACCTTCAATCCAACGGCAAGGGCGGTTTTGGGACTAACGCCCGGACCGACGCCTCCGAACTTAGCGCCCTCGATCGCCTCATGCAGCTTTAACTTGCCGCCCCAAAACGCCTCATCGCCAAAAGTATCGAAACGAAAAATCTGCCGCCCTTGCGCGACCAGACTCAATGCGTTCGTGGCCACGGTATCCTGACCGCCGCTCGACTGACTCCTGGCCCCGTGCTCCATCAAAATAAGAAAAGCCGCGATTGGCACAGCGAGGCTTCCCATAGCAACACCCGTGCGTAAAAACACACGTCCCCTCATGTGACCTCCTTTCAGGTCCACCTATAAAGCGCGAATCTCGGGACACA
>JAICMB010000150.1 GCA_025929455.1 Bryobacteraceae bacterium
AGGCGCGGTTGAGCTTTTAATCCGCGCCTGATTGCTGCGTCTTTTTTGCGACCTGCTTCGAGTAGTTCTTGATCACGCGCCGCACGTAGGTCTGCGTCTCGCGGTAAGGCGGTACGCCGTTGTATTTGTTGACGGCGCCCGGTCCGGCATTATAAGCGGCGATCGCCTTTGAGACCTGGTGATCGTCGTTGCGGTATTTTTCGAGCAGCTCGCGCAGATACATCGCGCCCGCCGTCGCGTTCTGCTTCGGGTCTTTCGGATCGGCGGCTAGCGCCGCTGCTGTCCCCGGCATAAGCTGCATCAGACCCAGCGCGCCCTTCGAGGAAACGGCATTCGGGTTGAAGCCGGATTCCGCGCGCGCGACGCTGTTCACGAGCTCGCGCGGGAGGCCCGCCTGGTCCGCGGCTTCCGCCAACAACTCTTGCGGGTTATGTCGCGCCTTCGGCGCCTCAGATGAGGTCTGCACGGCCCGGGGCGGCGGGACGTAGTCGTCCTCTTCAAAGCCCTGTACGGCGCTGGCAGGCAGCTCAACGGTACCGCTACCCGTGTACAACCGCACCAGCGCGCCGTCGCGATCATGCCGGTCGGCACGGATCCGCGAGCCGTTCTGCAGTACGGCGTATTCCCCTGCCAAAGCGGGAACAGCGGCGATCAGGACGGGAAGAAGAATGCGGAGCACTACTATCAAGAATATATTGACGCGCGCGGAGCCGCCCGCGTGGGGAGCGGCCGCACTTCCAGCTATCATTATCCACCGGCAGCGGAGCCTGCACCAAGTACAGTTCCAGCCGAAGAAATCAGCATTCTCCGTCCAAATCGAACAATTCAATGCCACCGCAGCAGCCACGCAGCGGCGAGTATTCGTCGTCGTGTTGGCCGTTGGCCTTCTTCCTACGCCGTCGTGGTTTGCGGGCCGCGCGGGAACCGGCCCGTGCTCGCGGTCGCAGCAGAAGTAGAATCTCAGGAGTGGATCGGCGATCGATCCCTGTCTTTCAAGGAGTTCAGTGATGGCGAAACAAAGTACGCGCCGCACCTGGTTACAAAGCGGAGGCGCCGCAGCGGCCGGTATCATTTGTGGAATGCCGGAGTGTTTCAACGTGCTCTCCGCAGCAGTGCGGAAGAGTGATATCCGTGTCGAGCACGTATCGATTTCGTACGAGGAATATAAATACAGAACGCCCATCAAGTTCGGCGGCCACGCAGTCGACCGCGCGACCATTCTGAACGTGAATTGCTCCGTGCGCACCGGCGGCGGCCGCAACGCCCGCGGCTTCGGGTCCATGCCTCTCGGCAATATCTGGTCGTTTCCTTCGAACACGCTGTCGTATGACACCACTCTGAACGCGATGAAAGTGCTTGCCGGGCAGATGGCGACGATTACGAGCGATTATCCCGAGTTCGGCCATCCCATAGACATCAACCGTGCTTTAGACGCGGCTTATCTGAGCGCCGCCGCATCGGTATCGAAGCAGTTGCACTTGGCCGAGCCCATTCCCAAGCTGTGCACGCTCGTCACCGCCAGCGCATTCGATGCCGCCATTCACGATGCGTTTGGAAAAGCGCACGGCCTCAACTGTTATCGCACGTATGGCCCCGAGTTCATGACCCATGATCTGGGATATTATCTGGGTGACGAGTACAAAGGACAATTTCCGAGTTACTACATCAGTCCGGAGCCCAAGAGGCGAATGCCGATCTATCACCTGGTCTCTGCGATTGATCCTATCGAGAACTCGGATATCACTGAACGCATCAACGATGGGTGGCCGGAAACCTTGCCCGAATGGATCCGCTACAACGGGCTGACGCATTTCAAGATCAAGCTGAACGGCGATGATCGAAAGTGGGATGTTGACCGGGTTTTGCATGTCGATCGTGTGGTCACTCAAACTCAGAGAACCCGTGGCGTTGACGATTGGGTGTATTCGCTTGATTTCAATGAAAAGTGTCCAAACGTGCAGTATCTCATCGAGTTTCTCCATGAGGTCAAGAAGAGAACACCTTCGGGTTATGAGCGCATTCAGTACGTCGAACAGCCAACAGCGCGCGATCTCGACAAACATCCGGAAAATGTAATGCACGAGGCCGCGAAGTTACGGCCCGTGGTAATCGATGAATCGTTAACCGGCATCGACGCCTTGCTCCTATCACAGAAGATGGGCTACACAGGCGCGGCGCTGAAGGCATGCAAAGGGCAAAGCCATATGATGCTTATTACACCCGTTGCAAAAAGGCATAAGATGTTTCTTTGCGTGCAGGACCTCACCTGTCCGGGCGCATCGCTGATTCAGTCTGCGAGTCTAGCCGCCCATGTGCCCGGCGTCGCCGCCATCGAAGCTAACGCGCGGCAGTTCATGCCCGCCGCAAACAAGGACTGGGAGTCGCGATTTCCGGGCGTTTTTCACATCACCGACGGAACAATGGACACGGGAGAGTTGAACGGGGTGGGGCTCGGGGCAGTAAATGGCTGAAATCCGGCTGAGGCGATTAGTGAATCGAGGAGCACTGCCGCTCGTGTTCGCTCCGCTGTTCGCAACCCCACAGACCTCGCCCGTTCAGCAAACAGTGCTGACCCAGGGAAGCAACCTGTACGCGAACCGCTGTGCGGTTTGCCACGGCGAGGATTATCATGGCACGGATCAGGGGCCCGCTCTTGCCGGTAACCGTCGGGTACGCAGGCGTTCTCTTGAACAACTGTCGAACTTAATCCGTAATGGCGTCCCAGCTTCTGGTATGCCGGCGTTTTCGCTGCCAGCCGAGCAACTGCAGGCGGTTGCGGCTTTTGTACGATCTCTGAACTCCCCCGCCGCCGAAAGTATGGTCCTGGGCGATGCTACAGCCGGGAAGCAGTTGTTTTTCGGAAGCGGACGGTGCATGTCGTGCCACATGGTGAACGGCACTGGCGCAGCGCTGGGGCCGGACCTGTCGAACATCGGCCGCGAGATGACGGTTGACGAAATTCGACAGGCGCTGTTAAAGCCCAGCGCTCAGATTGCACCCGGATACGAACTGGCGATCGTAGAGTTATGGGACGGCCGTTCTCTTCGCGGCTTTTCCAGGACTCGAAACAATTTCGGCATGGTGTTGCAGGATTTGCACGGACACTTCTATTCGCTGCAGCATGCTCAAATAGCCGCGGTGGAAATCGAGAGCGGTTCACTCATGCCTTCGGTGATCGTGTCAGCACAGAAGTTACGTAATTTGACTGCATACCTCAGCAGTCTTACAGGCGAAGCACCTGGAGCACGGCCTGTGAGTGGCCCGTCTGAAAAGAGTGACTTTCGTTTTAACCGTATTGAAGATCCGAAACCTGGTGACTGGCCCACCTACAATGGAAAGCTCAGTGGGAACCGCTACAGCGAGCTAACGGAAATTAACACCAACAACGTAAAGCAGCTCGGCGTCCAGTGGATGTTTTCTGTTCCTTACGCCGGCCTTGAAACGACGCCTATTGTTGCCGATGGTGTCATGTATGTTACGGCGGCGAATCAGGCGTATGCGCTCGACGCCGGCACCGGCATGATGATCTGGCAGTACTCACGGCCGCGGACGCAGGGGTTGGTCGGCGACGCGTCGCTCGGTACAAACCGCGGCGCGGCCATTTTAGGGGACAAGATCTTCATGGTGACCGACAACGCCCACCTGATCGCTCTGAATCGCACAACCGGCAGCTTGGTGTGGGAGACTGTCATCCCGGATGAGCCGCAGCACTATGGCTCGACTGTCGCACCGCTGATCGTGAACGACCTGGTGGTCGCCGGGGTTTCCGGTGGCGACTGGGGTATTCGAGGCTTCGTGACCGCGTTTAAGGCCGATACGGGGGAACGCGTTTGGCGATATTGGACGATTCCTCAGAAAGGCGAGCAAGGCTACGACACGTGGAAGGGGAAAGACCCCGAATTTGGCGGCGGTTCGACTTGGCTTACGGGCAGTTACGATTCGGAGACGGGCACTCTTTTTTGGCCCACCGGCAATCCGTACCCGGATTCCGACGACCGCTATCGCGGGGGAGATAACCTCTTTACGGATTGCGTTCTAGCGCTGAATCCGGCCACAGGCACGTTGAAGTGGCATTACCAGTTCACACCTCATGACGTGCACGACTGGGACTCAACCGAACCCGCGGTTCTGGTTGACACGCTGTATCGCGGCGCGCAACGGAAGCTGCTCCTGCATGCAGATCGGAACGGTTTCTTCTATGTGCTCGACCGGACGAATGGCGAATTGCTACTTGCCAAACCGTTTATACGCCGGTTGACGTGGGCGAGTGGGATCGGGCCCAATGGCCGTCCGGTACTGTCCCTGGCAAAAGACGGAAAAAATTCTGGCGTGATTTGTCCAGCGGAAGAAGCGATCAACTGGAATGCGACGGCGTTCAGTCCACGAACGCATCTTTTTTACGTGATGGCAATCGAGAAATGCAAGGTCACTTCGCCGGCCAATTGGAAGGTGAAACCGCCTGAAGTGGAGCCCGCGCAGAAAGTCCTTCGCGCCATCGACATTGAGACGGGCCGCATCGTCTGGGAGAAGCCGCAACTCGGATCGACACGAGTGAAAACCTGGGCGGGAGTGCTGGGAACCGCGGGAGGAATCCTATTCTACGGCGACCCGGGCGGCGCGTTTGTCGCAGCCGACGAGCGGAACGGTGACCCTCTTTGGCACTTTTCAACAAATGGAGTGATTAAGGCATCGCCGATGACGTACACAGCCGGCGGAAAACAGTTCGTGGCCATCGCCGCGGGTTCGAATATCGTTGCCTTTGGGCTGAGGCGATGATGCGATGACTATGAACCGCAGGATATTCCTTCTGGCAAGCGGCAGTGCGCTCTGCATGCAGGCTGCACCTTCCGACCGGGTCGGTGTAGGTATCATCGGCAGCGGTGGGCGCGGTCGTTATCTCATGTCCGTGTTCTCGAAAGATCCGGCCGTGCGGCACCAGGCTGTTTGCGATGTATACGAACCGAACCTGGAAGCGGGACATTCGATCGCGCGGGGTGCGACTCCTTATCGGAACTACCACGCGCTGCTGGCCGACAAACGGGTCGATGTCGTGATCATCGCGACGCCCGAGCACTGGCACCATCAAATGCTGCTTGACGCGCTTTCGGCCGGCAAGGACGTGTACATCGAAAAGCCGCTCTGCCAGCGTCCTGAGCAAGGTGTAGAATTGATCGCTGCGGCACGCCGCTCTAAGAGTGTGGTGCAGGTCGGCATGCAGCGCCGAAGTTATCCTCTGTACCTGAAGGCGCGTGACATTCGCGCGAGCGGTGTGTTGGGAACGGTGCGGCTGGTGCGGTCCTGGTGGATCAATAACAGTTTGAATCGCACATCGCATGATGCCCTAAAGGGCCCCCTCGATTGGGAACAGTGGCAGGGACCCGCGGTGCGGCACGCCATGGACCCTGACCGCTTTTTTCACTGGCGTAGTTATAAGGATTACTCCAATGGCATCGTGGCGGATCAGGGTGCGCACGTTTACGACGGCATTCATCTGATCGGGGGCGTGGGCTATGTCTCTGCAGTGAACGCCTCAGCAGGCCGCGTGCACGACATGAAAGCGGACACTCCGGAAACGGTCAGTGTCATCGCGGAATATCCCGCCGATTTTCTCGCAGCATTCACGATCAACTATGCCGGAATGCATTACCCAACGCGACTGGATCAACTGAATCAGTTCGATGGCGACCGGGCGCGCCTTGACATTGGGCGCGAGTTCCTTTCCGTGTATATGCAGGAGCAGCCTGAAACGCCATCGATTACCGCCACCGGCTCTTTTGAAGGAGCGACGGAACTGCATGTGAGGAATTTTCTCGATTGCGTGCGATCGCGGAAGGAACCGAATGCGACGGTCGAGAAGGGATTTCAAGCGGCGCTGGTTGTACAACTGGCCAACCGGTCGCTCGAATTGAGGAGGCGCATCGAGTGGAACACAAAACGGTCGGCCGGAGCGTGACAACGCTTTCGAGAAGGCGGCTGCTTGCCATGGGAGCCGCTACTGCTTCCGCATTGCGGGCCCAAGACACAACGCCGCTGAAGATCTGCATTTTTTCAAAGCACCTGCAATGGCTGCCAATACCGGAAGCCGCGGCCCTGGCGGCCGAAATCGGATTTGATGGCGTTGATATCACGGTGCGGAACGGCGGGCACGTGCTTCCGGATCGTGTCGCCGTTGACCTTCCAAAAGCCGTCGATGCGATTAAAAAGACCGGACTCAATGTGCCGATGATCACAACCGAAATTGTGGACGCGGCAACACCCTATGCGGAGGACATCGTACGTACGGCAAGTCAGCTAAATATCCGGCGCTACCGCTGGCTCGGCTTCAGGCTTATCGCCGGACAGCCCATCCCCGAGCAGCTGCAGCGCTGTCAGGCGCGGACGCGGGAATTGGCGGCACTCAACAAGAAATACGGCGTGTGTGCGATGTACCACACGCATTCCGGACCTGGACTTGTCGGAGCTTCGATCTGGGATCTGTATCTCATTTTGAAGGACCTAGACACGAGCGCTGTAGGAGTGAACTACGATGTCGGACACGCCACTGTAGAAGGCGGGCTCGGCGGTTGGATCAATACCGCGAACCTGACCTTCCCCATGATGCGCGGAATTGCACTGAAAGACTTCTACTGGCGTAAGCGCACCAACGGCAAATGGACCCCCGAATGGTGCGCGATCGGCGACGGCATGGTACGTTTCGAGGAGTTCTTCCGCATGTTGCGCAACGCGCATTTCTCAGGACCGGTTCAACTGCATTTGGAATACGCGGCCCTCGGTGGCGCCGACCAGGGCAAGAAGCAGATCACGATTGACACGCGGACGTTCGTGAGGATTACGAGGCAGAACCTGGATCGCGCGCGCGAGATGATGCGATCGACGGGTTTGATTTAGTGGGTCCGAGGTGAGTATGAAAATGACGGGAGTATTCGTGCTGGCGCTGACGGCAAGTGCGGCACTCGCGGGTGGCCGCAACGTTCAGTTGCCGTTGCGGACCCGCGTGGAGGCCTTTCGCGGCGCCGGCGAGTGGAAGGAAGTAACGTTCCAACACAAGATTGTGCCGGCGGCAACGGCCATGATCGTCTGCGACATGTGGGATAAGCACTGGTGTCGAGGCGCCACCGAAAGAGTCGCACAGCTCGCGCGTAAGGCCGAGCCGGTAATCGAGAATGCCCGAGCGAGCGGCATTTTGGTTATCTGGTCACCTTCGGAAACTATGGATGCTTATAAGGACACTCCCCAGCGGAAGGCGATGATAGCAATACCCAAGATTGCGCCCACGTTGATTTTGGACCTGAGCAGCCCACCGCTGCCGATCGATGATTCGAGCGGCGGTTGCGACACAGGCGACCATTTTTATAAGGCCTGGACGCGCCAGCATTCCGCTCTTAAGATTGCACCGAATGACCTG
>JAICMB010000836.1 GCA_025929455.1 Bryobacteraceae bacterium
ATATCGGCCATCTTGAAAGCCGTTCACCCGAAGCCGGTCAATCTCCTGATCGGAGCGTCCGGACTTTCGCTGAATGAGGTCGAAGCACTGGGCGTTCGCCGCATCAGCGTTGGCGGCTCGCTGGCCCGAACGGCATGGGCCGGCTTCATGCGTTCGGCGCGGGAGATGGCGGAGAAGGGGACATTCACCGAACTCGGCCATGGCCATCCCGGCGGCGAATTGAACAAGTTATTCGGCTGAGATGGATCGCTACCGGTGAAGTCTGTGATGCCGTCGTTTGTGGTGGTTGTGCGTTGCTTCGCGTGGGCGAGCTGCGTTCTCGGTGTTCGGCGCGGTGGAGTTGGCGCCGGTGGTTACGCCCGGGCCAGTATTGGGATGCGAAGTCTCGCTCGGAGGTGCCGCTGTCGGCGAAGTCTGTGCTGTCGTCTGCGACGGTTGCGCACTGTTCTGCGTGGGTGCGGGGGAAGCTGCATTCTGGCTGGTCGGCGGGGCCGGGCTCACGCCGGTCGTCACACCCGGACTCGTATTGGGATGCGAAGTGTCGCCCGGGGGTGAGGCCGCCGGCGAAGTCTGTGCGGTCGTCTGCGGCGGTTGCGTATTGCTCTGCGCGGGTGAGGCGGAAGCTGCATTCTGGGCAGTCGACGCGGCCGGGTTGGCGCCGGTAGTTACGCCCGGATGCGGAGTAACGTCGCGCATGCCCGGAGGCGCCGCGGGCGGCGATGTCTGCGCCGTCGTCTGCGGTGGTTGCGTATTGTTCTGCGTGGGCGAGGAGGACGCGGCATTCTCAGCAGTCGGCGCGGTGCCGGCGTAATCAATCGACGAACTATTCAGGCCGTAAAATACGGTGCCGAGCACCACGGCGATGCCGACCGTGTATATCGCGATCCGGCCAGCACTGGCAGGAGCTTCGGCGTGTCCGGGGTCGGGCTGTAGCTTGTTGTCGAGAACGGCCGGCTTGCGTGACTCATCATCGTCTAAAGTCGTATGATGGGGCTCTACCGGAACGCGTTCGCTGGCCATGAATGGGTTCCTCCGTTAGTCCATATGGCAATGGCTGTTACCCCCTCGAGGTTCCCGGAATCGTTTGATTTCGTGGTCAGGCTTTGTTGAGAATTCGCGCGGGCCGCTAGGCACGGTACTGGGACGCTTTCGGGTGTCGGCTACTTGCCCCGCGCTTTCGCTACCTGCGTCGCCGTTACCGCGGATGCCGAGTTGCCCCAGGAATTGCGGATATAGGTCGTGACATCGGCGATCTCCTGGTCCGAGAGTTTGTCGGCGTAAGCCGGCATCGATCCGGGGTTTGGCGCTCGTGGCGTAGTCAGCGTCTGCGCGCCGTCGAGGATGATGCGCAGTGTGCTTAAGGCAATGGCCGATTGCAGATTGGCGTTGCCAGGCAGCGGTGGATAGATGCGCGGCGCGCCGCTGCCATCGACCTCATGACACGCGATGCACGCGCTATTGTACACCTTTTCGCCGTCGCTCATTTGGGCCGGCGGGGGCGGCAGCGCATTGGGCTCGCGCTCGCCCGGTGGCAGATCCTTGAGATAGGTGGCGATGGCGCGGATATCG
>JAICMB010000079.1 GCA_025929455.1 Bryobacteraceae bacterium
AGCCATCGCACTGCTGGCGACCGCTGCGGCATCGTACGAAAGTGCGCCGCCGGCGAAATTTAGGGACGTAACCGAAACGTCCGGGATTCATTTTCTGCACCGCGGCTCACCGACCGCGAAAAAGTATCTGCTCGAAACTATGGGCTCGGGCGTGGCGCTGTTCGATTATGACAACGATGGACTGCTCGACATTTACTTCGTGAACGGCGCGCGGATTAACGATCCGACTCCGGCGGGGACGATCCCGCAGAAGGACGGACCGCAGTATTGGAACCGGCTGTATCACCAGAAGAAGGATGGCACCTTCGAGGACGTGACGGAACGCGCGGGGATTGCGGGCGCGGGCTACGGCATGGGTGTCGCTGTGGGCGATTTCGATAATGATGGATACGAGGATCTATTCGTGACGTCGTACGGGCATAACACGCTGTACAGAAACAACGGGGACGGCACATTCCGTGATGTGACGAAAGAAGCCGGAGTCGCGGGCGCAGGCTGGTCATCGAGCGCGGCGTGGGTCGACTACGATAATGACGGCAAACTGGACCTCGTCGTCGCGCGTTATCTCAAGTGGGACTTCTCCGACATCTGGTGCGGCCAGCACGGGGAAGGATACCGCTCTTACTGCCACCCGGATATTTTCCAGCCTGTCACGCTGCTGCTGTATCACAACGAGGATGGGCGGCACTTCCGCGAAGTCTCGAAAGAAGCAGGACTGACTGCGCCGGGTAAAGGGTTGGGCATTGCGATAGCAGACTACGACCGCGACGGAAAGATCGACATTTTTGTCGCAAACGACTCCATGCAGGAGTTTCTGTTTCACAACAAGGGAGACGGGAAGTTCGAAGAGGTAGGGCTGCCGAGTCAGGTTGCAGTCGATTCCGATGGCGCGACATACGCGGGAATGGGCGTCGACTTCGCCGATTACAACAATGACGGCTGGCCAGACATTGCGATTACGACGCTCGCGAACCAGCGGTACGCGTTGTACAAGAATGCGCGCGACGGCTCCTTCGATTACGCGAGTTACTCGAACGGTATGGCCGCCATGACGGTGTTTCATTCGGGCTGGGGCTTGCGGTTCTTCGATGTCGACAACGACGGTTGGAAAGATTTGTTCGTCGCGCAGAGTCACGTGCTCGACACGATTCAGCTTGGCAATCCCGCGCTGCACTATAAGGAGGCACCGCTGGTGGCGCGCAACACAGGGCAGAAGTTCGTGGACGTGTCGAAGACGGCGGGTCCGGCGTTCGAGCAAGCCTGGGCGGCGCGCGGGCTGGCCACGGGCGATTTGAACAACGACGGGCGCGTCGACGTCGTCATCACGACGCTGGACGGACCGGCGCACGTGCTTCGCAACGACACGGCGAATGCGAACCACTGGCTTGGTGTGAAGCTGCGAGGACATCGCAGCAATCGCGACGGCATCGGCGCGGTGATCAAGGTGACGGCGCCGCAGGGACCGCAATGGCAGACTGTAACGACGGCAAGCAGTTACTGTTCATCAAGTGACCGGCGCGCGCACTTCGGCTTGGGCGCCGCGGCGAGAGCGCAGGTTGAAATACAGTGGCCGAGTGGGATCGTGCAAAAGCTCGGCGAGGTGGAGGGCGACCGAGTTGTCAATGTTGAGGAGCCGGCGCGTTGACGATGCCTTTGCCTTCTTCGATCGAGAAGAAGCGGTCGACGGCAGGTAAGTGAACGGTTTCGACGTTGCGGTCGGGCCAGTGGATTTCCACTTTATCGACGGACGTCGCCTTCCCCAGTCCGAAGTGCGGGCGCTGGTCGTGCGACGAAATGTAGCTGCCGCCACTCATGATATCGGCCCGCTGGCGGACGCCTCCGGCGGTTAGATACACGGTAGCGCCGATCGCGTCTCGCGGACTCTTCGGGCCGCCGATGAGCTTCAACGCGACCCAGTGATTGCCGCTCGCGTAGACATCGCGCAGCAGGGCGGGGGGCCGGTCGATTTGATTGATTACGATGTCGGTGGAACCGGTGTTGAACAAATCGCCACGTGCGGCGCCGCGCGCAGTGAAGATCTGGCCGAGTGCGGTGTTCTGGACCGCGGGGAGCAGATGCCAGCTTTCTCCGTGCTGGTTGTGGAAGAGTAGCGGGCGCTGAGCATACGTGGTCCCCCAGCTGCTCTTGTCCACGAACGGGTACACGTGACCGTTCGCCGCAAACAGGTCCTTCCATCCGTCGTTGTCGTAGTCGACGAAGAACGTTCCCCAGCCGAGAAAAGGAATGGTGGGTTCGGCGATGCCCATTTTGTAACTCACGTCGGTGAAGCTGGCTTCGCCGTCGTTGCGGTAAAGCGGATTGTAGTCGTCGGAGAACACGGTCACGTACAGATCGAGCAGGCCGTTGTTGCGGTAATCGCCGATGGCGAGCCCCATGGATGCCGTTTCGCGGCCGTTTTCGTTAAAGGCAAAGCCCGAGAGGTAACTCGTGTCCTCGAACGTGCCATCTCCCTTGTTGAGGTAGAGATAATTCGATGTCGAGTCATTAGTGACGAGCAGGTCGGGCCTGCCGTCGTTGTTGACGTCGACAAAGACGGATGACATTCCATAGTGTGCGGCCGCATCGCCCACGCCGGCCTTGGCGCTGACATCAGTAAACGTGCCGTCGCCGTTGTTGTGGAACAGATGATCAGGCTCGCCGCGGAGGCCCCGCGGGCCACACATGATATTCATACCCCGCATGACGCAGTACTTGAACGCGACCACGCTGGAGCCGGGCACCGGAGGATGAGCGACATCGTAGTGTAGATAGCCGGGCACGAACAGATCGAGACGGCCATCGCCGTCGTAGTCGCCGAACGTCGCGCCGTTGGACCAGTTGCCCAGCGCGACTCCAGCTTTGTTCGCTACGTCGGTGAAGGTCCCGTTATGGTTGTTGTGGTACAGGCGGTTCTTGCCGAAGTTGGTGACATACAGGTCGGGCCAGCCGTCGTTATCGTAATCGCCGACCGCGACGCCGAAGCCCCAGCGATCGTTAGTGACGCCCGCGCGGGCGGCAACGTCCGTAAAGGTGCCGTCATGGTTGTTGTGAAACAGAGCGGCGTGCGGGGCGGGGGATTTGCCTTCCAGTGCAGCGTACGTGGAACCGTTAACGAAATAGATATCGAGCCAACCGTCGTTGTCGTAATCGATGAGGGCAACGCCAGAGCCGTTCGTTTCGAGAATGAACTGCTTTTCGAGCGTCCCCATGACGTGACGCCACGTGGTCAAGCCTGCGGGTTTCGCGATGTCCCGGTAGATAATGGGGCCGTTATCGACGAAGCTGCCCGCAGTGATCGGACGGTTCTCGGAGTCGAGGATGGCGGCGTGAGCACCAGCAGTCGCGACGGCGTCCTGGTTTTGTCGCGGCGCGGCGGATTGCGCCAGGGCAACGGTCGTTAGGATCAGCGCGGCGCGCAGGTACATCCTTTTCAGGATCGCGCAGGCAGGCGGCGAAAGGCGACCGCCTGCCCCACCTCAGAACTCAAACTTGAGCTGCAGTTGTATTCGCCTGGGCGTGAGGATCAGTGCCGCGGGATTCAGAATGCCGAAGTTCGAATCGTTCGGATTCAGGTCAGTCGCGTTGCGCGCGTCGAAAATGTGTCTGTTGAAAGCGTTCAGGAAGCTCACCTGGAACAAAATATCTGTGTTCTCTGTAATGTAAGTTCGCTTGAGCAGGTTGAAGTCTTCCGACGTATACCAAGGGCTGCGGACCTGGCTGACAGTACGTCCCATGGTGCCGAAGCGGTACGCGCCGCCGGCGGCGATGCGCGCCGGCGCGTTCGGATCGCTGAACGCATCCCGGTTGATGAACGGTACGCCCGAGGTGGGGTCGTATGTGCCGTTCTCCCAAGCGTCGGTGAAGATCGGAACACCGAGCACACGGTCGTAGCGGATGCTCCCGTAGGTCGGGGCCCCCGTGGCGCAGCAGAACGCGTACGGCTGGCCGCTGTGATAGGTTTGAATTCCACTGAATGACCACCCACCTGCAATTGCGTTCACGAACCCGCCGTGGTTGAGAAACTTCTTGCCCCGGCCGAATGGTAACTCGTAAATGTAACTAAGGACCAGATTATGAGGAATGTCCTGGTTGCTGACTGACTTTTCATTCCGTAAGTCGTTCGGATTCTGCGCAGAACCGCCGCCCGCCAGTGTCGCGAAGAAGGGCATGGCGCTGTCAGCGTCAGTCATGGTCTTCGAATAAGTGTAGGACAGGAGCAAGTTAAGGCCGTTGTGAAACCGACGGCGCAACGAGACTTGCAGCGAGTTGTAGGACGACTGGCCCAGGTTTTCGAGGCAGCAATCGGTATTGAGTACGAAATACTGCGGGTACGGCTGCAACGCTTGCGAGAGCGGGCGATCCGTTGGGAATCCGGGATACGGCAGCCCGTAACCCGCGGCCTGCACCTGCGGCGAGTTGATCGGCTGGTTGAGAAGGCTGCCCAGCGTAAGATCCTGTTGCGGCAAAAGGTTGATGGGATCGAAGTTAGATCGCAGATGAGTGGAGTGCATGCCCACATAGGCGACGTCGAGGATCATGTCGGTCGCCAACTGATGCTGCACCTCGAGACTCCAGTTTTGTACCATTGCCGGACGGCCATACGACGGATCGAGGTAGGCGTTGGCGGGATTGCCCTGAAAATTTACCTGCGATGGATCGAGATTGGGCGGTGGGGTAAACGACGGGAACCCGGACGCAAGCGTGAACGCAGGGCTGAATCCGTTAGGATTATTGAACTGCGGGTTGGCCTGAAAACCGGTCTGAAGGTCGGCGCCGAAATCGGCGTATTGCAGCGCAGCATAGAGAATGCCGTAGCCGCCGCGAAGGACCGTTTTGCCGCCAAGAGCCGAAGGAGACCAAGCGAATCCGATGCGTGGCGCGAAATCCTTCCAGTACGTGTTGACCCACTTTTCGTCCACGTTGCCGTTGCGCCCGGGACCTTTTCCGGCGAAGACCAGCGCCCCGGGGCGGCCCCCCGCAGCCGGATTCGGTGCGGTCAGGCTGATATTCGAGGTGTTGCCGTGTGCCTCCCAACGCGGAATTTCTACATCCCACCGCACGCCGTAGTTTAGAGTCAGGGTCGGTGTCAGTTTATAGGTGTCCTGACCGAAAATAGCGTAGTAGTTCTCGCGCCAGCGCGCCTGGCTGGCGTAGGCGTTGATGTTGCCGTTGTCGGCGAGGCCGAGCAGCATGCTCGCGATACCGTTGCCGCTGAGGCCGCCGGTGAGTTGGGTGGCCGCGGTCTGTGCGCGCGCGAAGTTCACCGTGCCCGAGGTATTGTTCAAGACGCCGGGCTCGTATATCTGCGGGCGGGCATCGAAACCGAATTTGAACGTGTGCTTTCCCTTCACCCAATCCATCGAGTCATTGATGCGGTAGCCGTAATCGATGGTGTCGTTGAATACCGAATCGCCGATGCCCGTGATGGTGCTCTCACCGGGACCTATGGCGGGAAACGTGGGTCCGCTGGCGCCGGGAATGCCGAGTTCCTTGTCCCAATCCGTCCCGTTCCCAAGCCGCACGCCGGCGCCGACGTTCTTGCTGTTGGTCCGATTAAAGCCCAGGTTCAGGTGATTCAGCATCGTCGGTGAGACGGTGAAGTCATTCACCAGCCGGATATAGTGAGTAAAGAAGTCCTGCGTACGGCCTGCCCCAGCGACGTTATTGAAAATCGGATTTGTGGACAACCGGTTATTGTCGCGCGAGCTATATGTGAAGTAGATGCGGTCCCGCGTTCCGATGTTCTGATCGATACGGAAAGTCATCGTCGTATCGAGCAGGGGGAAACTCCAGTTCAGCGTGTAGTTGTTGGCCAGCCCGCTCGTAATCGGATCGGGATAGTACGACAGAATCTTAGCGCCGATCGGCGAAATACGATTTGCGGGGATGGCGTTCTTCCCGGTTTCGCTAAGGAACGACGTGCGGCACAGCACTCCGTTCACTGTCTGAGTGCTCGCGGGGTCGAAAATCTCACCGAAGTAGATCGGCGCATTGTTGTTGCAAGGGTTCGTCCCGACCACGCGCGTCATGTCGAGGGATTGCGTAAAGTCGCCGCTCTTTTCGGCAGCGGTCGGCACAGTCGTCGTACTGGAGCCGCCCTGATTTTGCCGGTACTGCTCCCAGGAAAAGAAGAAGAACGTCTTGTCCTTGCCGTTGTAGATTTTCGGAATCCACACCGGGCCGCCGAGCGTTCCGCCGTAGTCATTCTGTTTGTCCAGTACACGCGGCAGACCAAGATAGTTGTTATAAAAGCTGTTCGCGTCCAAGTCTTCGTTGCGGAAAATATCGTAGGCGTTGCCGTGGTAATTATTCGTGCCCGCCTTGGTGCTGAAGATCTCGATTCCGCCCGTCGTCCTTCCTAGCGAGGCCGGCATGGTGGACGTCTCGACCCGGAACTCGCCGAGGGCTTCCACCGACGGCGCGGCTTCGTCAAATGACGAACCGTTCTCCGAGCGGTACATGCTGGCGCCGTCGAGAAGCACTTCCGTGCTGTAGTTCTGGCCGCCGGTGATTTTCGATTCAAATGGGCCGCCGGTGCTTGCGCCGTTGCTGCCACCGCCGTTGGTGCCCGGTCCGACCGTGCCGGGCGTCAGGAACACAAAGGCCTCGGGCGAGCGCATGGACTGTACCGTGCTCCCGAGCGCAAGCGGCAGATCCAAAACCTGTTTCGTCGTTACGACCGTACCGACGTCTGAAGTTTCGGCTTCGACCGTCGGGGCGCCGGCCGTGACAGTTACGGTCTCGGTGACCTCGCCCGGTTGCAGGGTGATATTTTGAGATGCTGTGGTACCTACCTGGACGACGACGCCGCTTTGTCTCGCGACTTTGAATCCAGGTAAAGTCGCCGTCACGTCATAGGTGCCGGCGTTGAGATTCGGCAGTGAGTAGGATCCGGCGTTACTCGATGTGGTTTGAGACGTTGCGCCCGTAGCCGTGTTGCGAGCCGTGATCGTCGCACCTGCAACAACCGCGCCGCTGGTGTCCGTGATGGTGCCGGAGATAGAGCCCTGGCTTGTCTGGCCGTACACCAGCGAACCGGTTAGAACACAAAGCGTGAGCACGCGGACATAGTTCGAAACCGCGCACGACAGTAAGCAGAATCGACCGCTGTTCAACAGGCTCTCAATATCTTGCATGGGAATCTCCGAGGATGAAGCACACGACCACCATAGAAATAGCCGGCCCGAAGCAACCGCGCGAATGTAAGTGCTTACATCCGTGCGCTAATGTATTTAGATTAGGCGCACGCTGGATTTGTGTCAAGGAAATCCTGCACGCGACCGTAGGGAGGCGATCGATCGATTCAAAATAAACCAGACACATAACTGCGTCGGTTTGTATCTCACCCTAGGATTTGTTTAAGTGCTGCGATGGATGTAATACGGCTTACAGCGTGCGTGAGTAAGCCGCCTCATTCCATCGCAACTCATTGCGAAATGTCCGGAGTTGCGTCTCCTCGTTGATGACCAGAAACTCGATGCCGGCAATCTCCGCGAAGTCTTCCAGGTGTTCGGTGGTCAATGCCTGACTGAAACCGGTGTGGTGCGCCCCGCCGGCATAGATCCATGCCGTGGCGGCGGTTTTCAGATCGGGACGTGGCACCCAAACGGCGCGCGCGACCGGTAAGTTTCGTAACGGCTCGGCGGGCGGCACCACATCCACTTCGCCGAGGAGCATGCGAAAGCGGTTGCCCAGGTCGATAACAGCAGCATTCACGGCCGGACCTTCGGGAGCGGTGAAGACGAGTCTCACGGGGTCGGCTTTGCCGCCGATCGAAAGCGGATGTATCTCGAGGCTTGGCTTTGCGGAGGCGATCGAAGGGCAGATCTCCAGCATGTGTGCACCGAGCACGCGGCCCTTACCTCCGAGATCGTACGAGTAGTCTTCCATGAATGAGGTACCGCCGGTCAGACCCTGGGACATGACTTTCATGGCCCGTACGAGCGCCGCTGTTTTCCAGTCACCCTCGGCGCCGAAACCGAATCCGTCCGCCATGAGCCGCTGTACGGCAATGCCGGGCAATTGATCGAGACCGTGCAGGTCCTCAAATGTATCGGTGAACGCGCCAAATCTACCGTTGTCAAGGAACGCACGCAGGCCCAACTCAATGCGGGCGGCATTCTGCAGCGACGGCCGGCCGGCGCCGCCGCGCGCGAGAGCGCCGGATACTTCATAGCAGGATTCGTATTCCGCAAGAAGGCGCTCCACATCGGAATCCGACACACTTCGGATCGCAACTGCGAGATCCCCGACTCCGTACCCGTTTACCGAATAGCCGAATTGCACCTGCGCGGCAACCTTGTCGCCTTCCGTTACGGCGACCTCGCGCATGTTGTCACCGAAACGTGCCACCTTGAGCGTTCGGCTGTCGTGCCACGCCGCGGCCGCGCGCGCCCAGGCCGCAATGTGCGCGATTACGTTCTGGTCTTTCCAGAAGCCCGCGATCACTTTGCGATTGAGCCGCAGTCTGGCGGTGAGAAACCCGAACTCGCGGTCGCCGTGGGCGGCCTGGTTCAGGTTCATGAAGTCCATGTCGATCGTGCTCCAAGGCAGATCGTGGTTGTATTGCGTGTGCAGGTGCGCGACGGGCTTAGTCAGCGCAGTCAGACCGGCGATCCACATTTTTGCAGGCGAAAAGGTGTGCATCCAGGCGAGGACCCCAATGCAATTGGGCGCGGCGTTCGCCTCGATGCACAGAGCGCGAATGGCGTCCGGCGTGGTCAGCACCGGCTTAAACACGATCTGTACGGGAATGGACGGCTCACCGTCGAGACTCTGGGCGATTTCAGTCGAGTGTTGCCGGACTTTCTCCAAAGTTTCATTTCCGTACAGATGCTGACTGCCAGTTACAAACCACACCTGCAGACTTGAGAGATCGACCACGAGTCCTCCTGACCTGCTTTTATTCACGTGCAAGTGGCACACGTCCGTTCTGATTGTAGTAGCGCGGAGTTGTTAGCCGCGTCCAGAGTAAAACACGATCACCGCGCCGCGAAACACCGCAGGGCGGCGTCGGTCTACGAAGTAGAGGGTTGTTGCCATGCGCCATGTCTATTGTTTGCTCGCTCTCGCCGGTCTCCTCGCGCCGCTCGCGGTCGCCCAGGCGCCCGGTGACGAAGTTACGAAGTCGCCTGCGGCGATGCCTCCGCGCGCGGGTTCGGCCGAGCGACTGATCCACAATCCGCCGTCGGTCGAGAACGACGCGGACTTTCTGCAACAGATTGCGGAAGAGAATCTTACGTTGAACAGCTTTGCAAACTGGGCCAAAACCCACGCCGCGAATCCGGACGTACGCTGGACGGCAGCGACGATCGTAAGGGATCAGACCCGCATGCAGGACGACATTCGCTCCCTGGCAAAGCCGCGGCACGTGGCGCTCACATCGACAATGAACCCGGTGGACTCACGCGATTTCGAAAAGATGCAGAGCCAAACCGGTGGGGAAATGGACCAAACGTTCGCAAGCGAAGCGTACAGACGCTACGGCATCGAGATGGCACTTTGTCAGGCTGAGCAAGAGAAGGGTACCGACTCGGCAGTAAAAAACTGGGCCGTCAAGATGGTCCCGTCGCTCCAGCAGCACGTCAAGATGGTCGAGAAAATACAAAAAGAGCTTAACGTTCCGCCGCCGCAGCCGTCGAAGTAGAGCCTCCAGAGACATTCACCTTCTATTCGCCTGGAATCCCACCGGTCTTCCTGTAACATGTTACAACTCAGGCGGGATTCCTGCCAGACCGTAAAAATTTTAAAGAAAGTTGTTAACATGAGGCGAAAAGTGCGTCATACTTTCCGCATAACATGCCGCAGCTCTTTCATCGGCGAGCGAATAGCATCGCTCGGGTGAGTATTTTCGGCGGGTTGATCGGGTTGGGGACGGTGCTAGTAGTTGCGTACGCGCTGGACCGTGGTTCGTACACAACGGACGTAGGCA
>JAICMB010000434.1 GCA_025929455.1 Bryobacteraceae bacterium
CTTGGCGGCGATCCTGAGCGGGATACCGCAGGCACGCGCGATCCGGATGGCGCGATCCGGCCCCTTCTCCGGCGCGATGCGGCCGAGGAATGCCAGGTAGGTCGGGGTAATCCACGGCAACGGCCTCGGCATCCGATCGGGGATTCCGTGCGGCACGGTCGCCACAAACCGCGCCTGCGGGAGCCCCAGCCGCTGCGCATTGCTGATCGACACGACGGGAGCGCTGGGGAAGGCATTGAATATTGGCCGAAGCTCCGGCAAATCGAGCCGCCCATGCAGCGTCGTCACGAATGGAACCTTCTGTCGGGTGAACATCGAGAACGGCCAATAATCGAGGTGGAAGTGCAGCACGTCGAAATCTTCGGAATGACGGCGCACCTCTTCCATCATCAGCATGTGCGGCGCAATCGCGTCCCGGATATCGGGATCGAGTCGCAGCGAGCGCGGCCACGCGGCGTGCAAGCGAGCCGAGGTGACCGAGTCGCCGCTTGCGAACAGCGTCACCTGGTGCCCGAGCGCAACGAGCTCCTCGGTCAGGTACGACACCACCCGCTCCGTGCCGCCGTAGAGCTTCGGCGGGACGGCTTCGTGCAACGGTGCAATTTGCGCAATGCGCATAGATGCCCTTCCTCCGAAGTCCACGGGATTCATCCTAGCGGTAAGGCGGCCTCCATCCGTGCGCTACCGCACGCACGGCAGTGAAGAGGGTGATGACGCTCGATTCCCGGCGAGCGCGGCGAGTCGAGAGGCTGCTCGCCGGCGCCCGTGAAGGTCACATGGGGGAGCGTGGACCAAGAGATGGGCCGTTCGTCCGCAACTACGTGCGGTAGCGCCCGGACCGCCTCGCGCTCTTCATATCCAATAATGCCTCGGACTCATACAGACCCGGGTGTACGGCGTGACATGAACATCGCGCAGAATGCTCCGCGATATGAATTGCTCGATGCGCAGCGGTCGTCCGCTTGTCGCGAGTGCCGCACCGTGAGATTGTCACCTTGACGGATGAGCCCGGTGAACGTCGGGGATTGCTGCCGCGATTCACGCTGAAGGACGCGAACACTTTCTTGCTTGCCGATGCCCTCGGAGATATTCAGGGGAGCGATGACGGTTTGTTCTCGAACGACACGCGCATGTTGTCGCGCTTCGAGCTTGCCGTCGCCGGCCGGCGGCCATCGCTTCTGGGCGCGGCGATCAGCCAGGACAACACCCTGTTCACGGCGCACCTGACGAACCTGCCCTTGCCGGCCTTGGGTGAGCGCTCGATTCCGCAAGGCGTCATCCATATCGAACGTAGCCGGTTCCTGTGCGAGAGTCGGCTGTTCGAGCGGTTGCGGCTTACAAACTTCAGCGACCTCGATGCGCAAGTGCCGCTGAAGTTCTCCTTCGCCGCCGATTTCGCCGATATCTTCGAGGTGCAAGGACATGTACGCAGGGAACGCGGCGAGTATCTGCCGCCCGCGGTTGATGGCCATACAGTGCGCTTGGCCTACCGTGGTCGCGACGATCTGGTACGTGCGACTCAAATGGAGTTCTCCCGACAGCCTGTATCGATATCCTCGCAGGACGCCGAATTTCTGATCGAGCTGCCACGCGGTGCCGTCGCGGAAGTGTTCATCGAGATCGGCGCGCAGGAAGGCGGCGTGCCTTCGTCGGAACGTTTCGACAAGGCTCTGCAGCGCTTGTCAGTGAGCATGCAGAAGCGCTTACAAGAAGGCGCGGCGATCCGTACGTCGGGACGGCTTTTCAACGAGTGGATTGACCGATCGAGCGCCGATCTGGCGCTCTTGACGACGGCACTGCCGACAGGCCCGTATCCCTACGCCGGCATTCCATGGTTCGCGACCCAATTCGGGCGCGACGCGATCATCACGTCGTTGCAGACGTTGTGGCTGAATCCAAAGCTTGCCGCGGGCGTGCTCCGCTTTTTAGCCTCTACCCAAGCGCAGGACGAGTCCGCGTTCCGCGACTCCCAGCCCGGGAAAGTCATGCACGAGATGCGACGTGGCGAAATGGCGGCGCTGGGCGAGGTCCCCTTCGGCCGGTACTACGGCGCTGTCGATACGACGCCTCTGTTTGTGATGCTAGCGTGTGCGTACGAACGGCACACCGGCGATCGCAACCTAAACGACGGGATCTGGAACAATCTGCTCGCAGCCACCGCATGGATCGAGCGGCGGCTCGACCACAGCTCTACCGGCTTTCTCGACTATGCCCGCGGCGAGCAGAGCGGTCTGACCAATCAGGCCTGGAAAGATAGTCAAGATTCGATGTTCTACGCGGATGGGAGGTTCCCGCGTGGTCCGCTCGCGGTCGTCGAGGTGCAGGGCTACGCCTATGCAGCGCTCAATGCAATGGCGGAGCTCGCGGCCGTGCGCGACGATCTACAGAGAAGTGCAGCATGGCGAGCCCGCGCTGAGCGACTATGTGCGGCGATCGAGGATCGGTTCTGGGTCCCGGAACTGAACTTCTATGCTATCGCCATTGACGGCGACGGAAAGCCGTGTAGCGTTCACGCCTCGAATGCAGGGCATCTTCTGTATTGCGGCGTACCGAGCGAAGAACGCGGAGCTATCGTTGCGAAGGAGTTGTTATCGAACCGCTTTTCCAGCGGCTGGGGCATCCGGACGCTGGCCAGCGGCGAGGTCCGCTACAATCCCATGTCATACCACAATGGCTCGATCTGGCCGCACGATACGTCGCTTTGCGCAGCGGGCATTTCGCGCTATGGCGGGCGCGCCCCCGTGGTGCAGATCCTGAGCGGCCTCTTTGAAGCCGCCAATCATTTTGCCATGCGTCTGCCGGAGCTGTATTGCGGCTTTCCACGCAACCCCGGCCAGGGGCCGGCGCCTTATCCAGTTGCCTGCTTGCCGCAGGCGTGGTCCTCCGGCGCCGTTTTCATGCTGTTGCAGTCCTGTCTGGGGGTGAGCATCGATGGCCGGCGCAAGGAAGTGCACATCGAGCGGCCGCTGTTGCCCAGTGGTACGGAGTCGCTCAACATCCGCGGTCTGCCGGTGGGCGATGCGGACATCGATCTGGAATTTCACCGCATCGGCGAAGAAGTCGTCGCCGTACCCGGGAAGCACGTCGAAGGCGGAATACGCGTGTTGGCGCACTTGTAGCGGACCTTGGATCGCAGAGGCTCCTTGCTCACGCCGTATGGTTGCACTGATCATGATTGGAATCGGAGCGATGATTCTGGATCTGGGGTGAGCGCGTCGAGCTCTACTGGTCCGTCCAGAGATGCCACTAGACCATGCGCGCGGTAGCGCACAGACGGCCCCGATCGATGGGTGCTAACTGCAGAGCACTTATCAGTGGAGAATTACATGTATATCGGTGGCGGCATACTCGGAACAGTTCTGCTCGTGCTTCTCATTGTTTGGCTCGTGCGCCGGGTATGATAGACCGTCTCCGGCTCGTAGGCCGTGCACGCGAAAGCCGTAGACCGTAGCGGGATTCACGTCTGGTACAGGGCCGCAAGTTACCCGAACCTTCGCGAACCGAGAACGGGCAGCGACGCCGCTCAGGGACGTGAATCGATCGGCGCGGTGAACCCGACTCTGACGATCATCGTCTGCGGACCCGCCGCGTGGTGTCCGATCGCTGCTGGCTTCGATCGCCGTGGAGTGCGCCGCGCCAGCGTGCATCGTCGCCGGAAAACATGACGGCTCGCCGCCTACAACCCTTGGCCGGCTCTGCACGATAACGGCGCTGCTGTTCCACCAGTTCTGGCGCTTCCCGGATTTCTGGCGGTTCAGGGAAGGCGAGGGATTGCAGCACTTTTGGGAGTTCCTGAAGAATCTCGGGCTGGCAGGCGGCCTCGGCCTGATCGGGCTGGCCCCAAGAACACTGCCAGTCGGCGAGGCCGTGC
>JAICMB010000397.1 GCA_025929455.1 Bryobacteraceae bacterium
CGCTCGTTGAAGCGATCCGTCGGCGTAAAGAACGCTACCGGGTCGGAGATATGCATCGCCACCGGCATATTCAGTTGCCCGCAGGCGTCCCACATCGGATCGAACCGCGGATCATCAATCTTGACCAGCTTGCCGGAGGTGATATTCTCGCGCAGATACAGCCCCAGCGTCTTGAGAATCTTCAGGCCTTTTGCGCCATCGCGGTGCGCCTGCGCGATCGCGTCCGCTTGCGCGCGCGGATAATCCGCCTCGAGCAAGCGGCTGTACCACGGCACCGTGAACGTGTAGAAGCGCCCCGGGTGCGCGCGGTCGTAGCGCGCGATCGATTCCTGTAAACCCTCGGCATAACCGCCCGTCAGATTGACCAGCGCGCGCAGACCCTTGCGGTCCATCACGGGCAGCAGTTCCTCGGGTGGCGCAAGGTAATTGCGCTCGGCGGAGAGGCCCACGCCGTGAACGAACTTCTTGGCGAACGAAATGTGCGTATGCACATCGACGACCGGATAGCGCGCGCGATCCACGTGCGTTTCGGACACGTGCAGCATCGTGTGCGGCTCGTATTGAGAAAGATCGAGCGGCTTATGCGGCGGCTTCTGATCCGCTGCCGAGGCGCTTCCTCCGCCCGCGGCCATCGCAAAACAGCCGCCCAAATTGGCGAGCATAAACCGGCGTGTAGTAGTGCTGTCCATTTAAGAATAAAGGTACTACTGTCGCGGGATTGACTCGATCGGCGACGGTTTCGAATGAGCGGCGATCGAGTAAACTAGGCTCGATCGCACCATGTTCCTTACCGCCGGAACCACGTTAGGGCGCTACGAGATCGTCGCGCCCATCGGTGCCGGCGGCATGGGCGAGGTCTATCGCGCGCGGGACGTCCGGCTGCGTCGGGACGTTGCCGTCAAAGTTGTGCCGGAAGCGGCGCGCTCCGAGCACGAAGCGCAGGTGCTCGCCTCGCTCAATCATCCGAACATCGCAACCATTCACGGCCTGGAGGATGCGGGCGGAGTGTGCGCGATTGTTATGGAGCTAGTGGAAGGGCCGACGCTCGCTGACCGCATCAGAGGACACGCAATGCCCGTTGCAGAAGCGCTGCCCATTGCATGCCAAGTCGCCGCAGCGCTCGAATACGCGCACGAGCGCGGCATCGTCCACCGGGATTTGAAACCCGCCAACGTGAAGGTCACGCCGGACGGCGTTGTAAAGGTCCTGGACTTCGGCCTCGCGAAGGTGTTCAAAGTCGAATCCGGGGCGCCCGGCTCGACAGTCACGGTGACGGAAACGGGAATGATTCTCGGGACCGCCGCGTACATGAGCCCGGAGCAGGCGAAGGGCCGGTCGGTGGATGCGCGCACGGACATCTGGGCATTCGGCTGCCTGCTTTATGAAATGCTCGCGGGGAAAAAAGCATTCGCGGGCGAGACGATGAGCGATACGCTCGCGGCCGTGATCAAGAGCGATCCCGATTGGCGCGCGCTAGCCGCGAACACGCCGCCGCCGATTCTGCAATTGATTCGCCGCTGTCTCAAAAAGGATCCGAAGCATCGCCTGCAAGCCATCGGGGACGCACGCATCGCGATCGAGGAACATCTCGCCGGCGATGAAGACGGCGCTCAGGTGCAGGCCGCCGTTGGACGCCCCGCTTTGTGGACACCCGCGCTCGTGGCTGCAATCGTCGCCATTGTGGCCGCGCTGGGTTTCGTGTTTCTCCGTTACTCCGCGCCATCCGCTCCGCTGTCGTATGAACAGATCACATTCCGCCGCGGTCCAATTGCCGCCGCGCGATTCGCGCCGGACGGGAAGACCATCGTTTATTCCGCGGCCTGGGACGGTGGTCCGATCGAAACGTTCGCCGCGCGCCTGGGCTCCCCCGAATGGCGGTCGCTGAATTTGCCGGATGCGGCCCTGCTCGCAATGTCGGCCAATGGCGAGATGGTTATCCAATCCGCTCGACTACCGCTCGTTAGCACGGCGCGTTTAGGGACCTTGGCTCGCGTTCCCCTCGCCGGCGGAGGCCTTCGCGAATTGTTGGACAACGTGGCTTGGGCGGATTGGTCGCCCGACGGTTCAAATCTTGCCGTCGTTCACGTGGCCGCCAACAAGGAGCGGATCGAGTATCCAATCGGCAAGGTTTTGCATGAGACCACTGGCTGGATCAGCAATCTCCGTATTTCCCCCGCCGGTGACCGGATCGCCTTCCTGGATCATCCCATGCGATGGGATGACGAGGGTGGAGTCGCAATCGTCGACCTCGCCGGACGGGAAACTGTGCTCTCAACCGGGTGGCAGACGGAGCGCGGCCTGGCCTGGGCGCCTGGCGGAGACGAGATCTGGTTCACCGCATCGAAGGCGGGCAACAGAAGCATATATGCGGTGTCTTTGAACCGCAAGCTGCGGGAAGTAGCGGACGCACCCGGCGGATTGACGTTACAGGACATTGCCGCGGACGGACGGGTGCTGCTCACTCGCGATAACCACCGGGTCGGCATCCTGACTGTGGGCTCCGGGGCAACTGCCGAGCACGACCTGTCCTGGCTCGACTGGTCGATTCCGTACGATCTGTCCGGCGATGGCAAGGTCCTCTTATTCGGCGAAGACAGCGGCGGAACCGGTCCGCTCTATGCCGCTTGCATGCGCACTACCGACGGGGCTTCACCGCCGGTGCGGCTCGGCCGTGGCAATCCCACGTCGTTCTCACCGGATGGCAGGTGGGCGCTGTCAATCGTCCACACGGCTCCGGAACAATTAATAATGCTGCCGACCGGCGCCGGACGCGAGCGGACCTTGCCGGCCGGTGTGGTGATCCATTACGACAACGCGCTTTGGTTCCCCGACGGCAAGCACATTCTGGTGGTCGGGCGGGAAGCGGGCCACGAGGACCGATGCTACGTGCAGGCGACGTCGCGAGGCGAACCAAAGGCAATGACCCCAGAAGGAACTGTCGGGCTGCTGGTCTCGCCCGATGGCGGCCAAGTTCTGGTGCGCGATACACGCGGCAAGTTTTGGTTTTACGCGGTGGCGGGCGGGGCGCCGAACCTGGTTGCAGGACTTACGGAGGGAGACATGCCGGTGCAGTGGGCCGCCGGCGGGCGTTCTCTTTTTGTCGCACGGCACGAACCGGCGGAACTGAACGTGTACCGGTTCGATCTCGCGAGCGGCGCACGGCGGTTGTGCAAGGAACTCACACCGGCGGATCGGACGGGATTGGTTGCCATGGGCCTGCCGCGTGTGACTCGTACCGGAGACACTTACGTGTATTACTACTCGACGCTGCTTTCCGACCTTTATGTGGCCCAGGGCCTGAGGTAAACGCGGCCCCGCGGGTGTACACTGGATGGTCAGGAGGTGCGTCTTCAGCAGTAGCACGCTGTACAGCACTTTACCCCGCGCCATCCCGCCTGCGTTCCGGAAATTCGCCTCGAATTTCCTGTCTCTTGTATTCCCCGACAACTGCCGCGTCTGCGAACGTCCGCTGACGGCGTTTTCCCGGGTCCCGGTCTGCACGCCCTGCCTGACCGATCCTGCCCCGTTCGCCGCGGAATTTTTCTGCGCCCGGTGCCGCGCCCCGTTCCTGAACCGTTCGCCGCTCGATGACGCGGGCCTGTGCGGTGTGTGCCGCCGTGGAGCGCCCGCCTTCGATGCCGCGTACGCCTACGGCTTCTACGACGGGACGCTCGCGAAGCTGGTGCGCACGTACAAATACGGCCGCGTACAGACGCTCGCGCGCCCACTCGGCGGGCTGCTATCGGCCGCTCTACCGCGAGACGAAGAGTTCGACGTTATTGCACCTATGCCGCTGCACTGGCGCAAACGTTGGCAGCGCGGGTTCAACCAATCCGAGTTGCTGGCACGCGAACTCGCGCGGCGCACGGGCATTCCGGTCCGCCGCGCCGTCAAGCGCGTGCGCTTTACAAATGCGCAAGCCGGCCTGACCGGCCATCAGCGGCGCGATAACGTTTCGGGCGCATTCCGCGGCGTTGAGCGTGTCGCGCGCGGCAAACGCGTACTGCTCATCGATGACGTGCTCACCACCGGCGCAACTGCCGCCGCGTGCGCGCGCGCTTTGAAGATGAGCGGCGCTGCGCGGGTCACGATTTTGACAC
>JAICMB010000439.1 GCA_025929455.1 Bryobacteraceae bacterium
CGGTTTCCTACTATCGAGTTGCTGGTCAACAACGGCGGGATGGCGCCCCGCATCCGGGCGGACATCCTGGAGGCGGGTGAAGAAAGCTTTGATGAGTTGATCGGCACGAATCTGAAAGGCCCCTACTTTCTGACCCAGCCGATCGCCCGCGCCATGGCGGGCCAGCGGCACGGCCGCATCGTCTTCATCTCCTCGATCTCCGCGTTCACTGCCTCGGTGAATCGAGGCGATTACTGCATCTCCAAGGCCGGGCTCAGCATGGCGGCCAAGCTGTTCGCAGCGCGGCTTGCGCCGGTTGGCGTTGGCGTTTTCGAGATTCAGCCAGGCATCATACGAACGGACATGATTGCCGCCGTCGCCTCCGCCTACGAAGAGAAGATCGCCAATGGCCTGCTGCCGCAACGCCGCATGGGCGAACCGAAGGACGTGGCCCGGGCGGTCCGTGCTATCGCGGACGGATTGCTGGATTATTGCGCGGGACAAACGCTGCACGTCGACGGCGGTTTTCACTTGCGGACGTTGTAGGCGTCGACGCCTGAAAAATCGCCGAACTTTCCCGGGCGCCGTCCAGAGCCGGCACCACGCGAACGCTCGGAAAAACGAGGCGCTTGCGGTATGGCTGTGCGGCGGCGCAAATCCAGTTCGGGAAAGTTCGTTTTTGTTCTCAAGCAGTTAGACTTCACCCAACGATTTCGCATGCTAGTTTCTAGTCAGGAATAACCTCAGCAAAGGGGCTGATGGATTCATGCGAATACGACTTTTTCAAATCCTGCCGGCTCTCCTGCTCGCGGGTTGCGCGTTCGGGCAGACGCAGCTCGACTTACGCACGCAAAGTAAGAGCGTCGATTTCTCGTCTTCACCTTCGACCCGACCCGTGCAAGTGGGCACAACGCTTCCCGCAAGCTGCCAGACCGGGCAGCTCTTTTTTAAATCCGATGCGGCGGCTGGATCGAATCTCTATGGCTGTACGGCAAGCAACGCCTGGTCGGTGCAGAGCGGCGGCGCCTCGGACACACCGGCCACGATGATCAGCCAACTGGGCGACCTGCAGGTGACGCGCACGTCCAACACCGTGCTGACCATCGGCGCAAATTGCTCGACGGCGACGCCCTGCAATGTTCATTTCGGCAGCACGGTTTACTCAATCGCCTCGGCGGCGACAGCAACTATCTCCGGTTCCGCAACCGGAGTGCTGTATGTCTATGTGACGAATAGCGGCGTGCTGACGGTGGGAAGCAATCTCAGCGTGGCCTGCTCGAGTTGCAGCGCGCAATCGAGCGTGACTTCATTTCCGCCCGACAGCATTGCGGTGGCGACGTGGCCAGTGATTAATGGCGCGCTCAACGCAGCGGGCGGGCAGGATTTTCGGGCGATGCTAGGAACGAAGAACGTCATCGCCGGACAAGGCATTGTGACGGCAGATGCGAACGGCAGCGCGGTCGTCAGTATCGATTCGACGCTGATCGGTTTGCGAGTCGCGGCCCCCGCAAGCTCTACGAGCAGTTGCCAGACGGGATCGTGGTCATACGATGCAAATTATGTTTATATCTGCATCAGCGTGAATACCTGGCGGAGGGCGCAGCTCGCGTCATGGTAAAGCGTTTCGTTCTTTTAACCGCTGCCGCGGCCGCGCTCGCAAACGCGTCTACCATCCCGGTCCGCGTAGTGGGCGTTACGTCGACACAGGCGATATTTGCGTACAACGCTCCGGATGACAACTCATGCAGCGCAATTGTTATTGACGCCTCCGGCAACACGGCTCACGATAGCGACGCCACGCTGTTCGCCGGCGCGGACAGTGATCTGCGACCGGGTAATGTCGCGAACGGAATGTCGCGAATCGTGGTCGTAGGGCAACGCAAATCCGATCTGGCTTTGGATGGCAAGATGTATTCGCGGGCATTGCAATCTGACGCCGGATACCGGTTTCAGGTGAGCTGCGATGGCGGTTCCAGCACGGGAAACATTAACTTTCGAACCCGCACCATTCCGTTAGGCAACTCGGCGCCCGATCCGTTCCCGTTCAACAGCAACGGTTACGGCAACTATGGCTATCCGACGGTCGACTTTTCCGATACGAGTAAAACCTATATCGATCCGCAAACGGGCATTCTTCTGAAGAGGCTCACGTCGCCTGGTTACGGCAGCCCGGGCCAGCATGTCTCGCTAACTCCGCTCTACGTCTACGACCTGTCAGGCACGTGGAACAACTCCCAAAACGTGCTTGCGGACGACGGCCAGTACGCCAACTACTCGGGCGCGGGCGGCCCTTCCAATGCGCTTTTTATCCCCACGCCGACGGCTGAAGGTCAGCGCGCCTACATGGATTACTCCGAAAACTACGTCGACGATCTGCTTGCGCGTCTGAAAGGATATGGCGATCAAGTCAATGCAGTCGACCGGACGATGAACGCCTGCATTACACTCGACGCGGGGCAAACCTGCACCGGCGGCACAATCAGCCTCGCGCTGCCGCCGTCGAATGCGTCGGAGGTGAAAGGTCCGGGTTCATATCCATCGCCGTTCTTTGCCGGGTGGGGCTCGCCCAACATTCCGGTGGATTCAATGGCCGCGGATTTCGCGGGAAACAGCCGGAGTGTATTGGTAAGCCATACGCTTGTAACAAACACAACGCCACTCCTGCTGGGAACTTACCAATACGCTTTTCCGGACAACTTACAAAGCGGCGAGCACATCCATATCGCGGGCTCGGCGCCCACTTGCGCGAACAACGATTGTACTATTACAGGCGGAATCGACGCCACGCATCTTTCGATTCAGCAGGATCTCGGCAGTTCGTTCGGTGGGGCGCAAACAACGCTAACAGGCGGCATCAGTGCCGGCGCAACCTCTCTGACCGTAGCCGGCACATCCGGCTTCGTCAAGAATTTCTACGGTTATTCAATATACGCGATGACGATTGAATCGGATGCCGTCCAGTGTACGTCGCTATCGGGCGCTACGTTTTCAGGTTGCTCCGGAATTAACAGCAATCATTTGGCAGGCGTGGCCGTGAGCAGCCGCTCGTTTATTTTGACTAACTTCGGATTGAAACTCTGGAAACAGACGGGCGCCGGAACGATATATCTCGACTCGGTGAAGTACGATTATGCAAGTTCAGCCGACTACACCGTGGGATATGAAGGTCAAGGGCTGGTTTGCTCCGGTTCCGTTACGGCGGACTACGCGGCCGACGGCATCACGCCGTTGAGTCAACCGGTTACCGGTTCTATCTGCATTCTTAGTGACATTTGGGGCAATCCATTTCTATATTTTTTTAATCATGTTAACGGTGAGTTACGCCCAATCGCGCGACTCTCCCCGAGCGGCGTCGCGCAAGACAGTTCGAACCCACTCTTGTTTTATCAATATGACGCAAGTAGCCATAACATTCTTAGCTGCGCGTATGACGTCGCGAACGGAAAGCTACGCAGTATGCCGCTCGATTATTCAGCGGCGACAAATCCCTATCTCACGTGCACGGGGAATTTGACAGGAGGAGCCGGTAACGATGTAGTCAGCCAGATCAAGCGCGGTTATCCACAGATCGATCTGAACTACTGGGGGCAGCCGCAGTTCAGCAACGTGCTAGGCGGAATTGCCACATTTCAAATGCGCCCCACACAGAACGCGCTGGCCTGGGCGTGCTTTTTCGATATGACGAAACCGGCTGGCCAGCAACTGCTCTATTGCAGTGACACGTGGAGCCACTATCCGCTGCGATGGGGCGGCATGCATGGCGGGTTTGACAATCGCACGGCTGATGGCTGGTTGACGTTTTCGTTGATGAACAGCCTCGAATCGCCAAACG
>JAICMB010000653.1 GCA_025929455.1 Bryobacteraceae bacterium
CGCCGGGAGGGCGGCGGCCCGACTTGCGCCTGGACGGACGAGCTATTGCCGTTGACGACCGGTCGCTGGGTACGTTCCGCTTCACGATGGAGGAGCCGGCGACGGTACTGTTCACTGACAACGAAACCAACACCGAGCGGCTCTATGGGTACAAAAGCAACGGCGGCATTTACAAAGACGGCTTCCACGAACGCGTGATTCACGATCGCGAGGATGCCGTGCGCGGCGATCCGCATGGCACGAAGGCTTGTGCGTGGTATCAATTCGAGTTGGACAGCGGAGCGTCGCGCGCGCTACGGTTCCGCCTGCATGAAAGCGGCGAGGATACGCCGAACGCGGATACCGTGTTCGCTCGCCGTATTGCGGAAGCGGATGAGTTCTATTCGTTCGCACCGCGCTCGCTTACGCCTGATGCGCGCGCGGTGCAGCGGCAGGCCTTTGCGGGGCTCTTATGGAGCCGGCAGTATTACCACTATGTCGTAGAACGGTGGCTCGAAGGCGACCCCGCGTACCCGCCACCCCCGCCCGAGCACAAGCACATCCGCAACACCAAGTGGCAGCACATTTTCGATGAAGACGTGCTCTCGATTCTGGACAAGTGGGAGTATCCGTGGTATGCCGCGTGGGACCTCGCGTTTCACATGATCCCGCTGGCGCTCGTCGATCCGGATTCAGCCAAGGATCAACTCGCGCGTTTTGTGCGCGAGTGGTACATGTCGCCGAGCGGCCAGCTTCCGGCGTACGAATGGGAGTTCAGCGACGTGAATCCGCCTGTCCATGCATGGGCGTGCTGGCGCGTTTTCAAGATCGACTGGAAGATTCAGGAGAAGCCTGATTACGAATTTCTTGAAGCGGTGTTCCACAAACTGCTGGTGAACTTCACGTGGTGGGTGAACCGCAAGGATTCGGAAGGCAACAACATTTTCGAAGGCGGCTTCCTGGGGCTCGACAACATCGGCGTGTTCGATCGCAGCAAGCCGCTGCCGACCGGCGGCATGATCGAGCAGGCGGACGCGACCGCGTGGATGGCGATGTATGCGTTGATCATGTTGAAGATTGCGCTGTTGCTCGCGCCGCATGACGATGCGTACGAAGACATCGCCAGCAAGTTCTTCGAGCACTTCCTTTACATCGCCAACGCCATGAACAAACTGGGCGATGGAGGCGGTTTGTGGGACGAAGAGGATGGCTTCTTCTATGACTGGCTGCGCCTGCCCGATGGACGGAAGCAGCCCATCCGGGTGCGTTCGATGGTTGGGCTGATACCGCTGTTTGCGGTTACTACGCTCGAGCACATCGAGATCGATTCGTTGCCGGGATTCCGGCGGCGCATGGAATGGTTTATCAAGAACCGCCCCGACCTTTGCCGGAATATCGCATCGATGACGCGAGAGGGCGTCGAAGAGAGGCGGTTGCTGGCGCTGGTGCAGCGTGACCGGCTGGTGCGCGTGTTACAGCGGGCCCTCGACGAGAACGAATTTCTATCGCCGCACGGCATCCGCTCGGTCTCGCGCTATCACCGCGACCACCCGTTTAGCCTGCAAGTGGACGGTCAGACGTATCGTGTCGATTACGAGCCCGCCGAATCGGTAACGGGCATGTTCGGAGGCAATTCCAATTGGCGCGGTCCGGTCTGGTTCCCGGTGAACTTTCTGCTCCTGGAGTCGCTGCAGCGTTTTCATCACTATTTTGGTGAGGGATTGCAGGTTGAGTTTCCCGCGGGCTCCGGCCAAAAGACCAGTCTCGGTGACGTCGCGGCCTGTCTGTCGCGCCGGTTGACGTGGATTTTCTTGCGCGATGACGACGGCAGGCGCGCGGTATTCGGCGGCACGGAACGCTTCCAAAACGATCCACAGTTCCGCGATTACATTCCGTTCTACGAATACTTCAACGGCGATGACGGAGCGGGGCTGGGCGCCAGTCATCAGACGGGCTGGACGGCGCTGGTTGCGAAGTTGATCCAGCAGAGCGGGGAATAAGCGGGATCATCCATGCGCGCGACCCCGCGCTAAAATGGCGGGCGTATGCGCACTAGCTGGATTCCGGAACGTATGCAGGATCCGATCCGCACGCAGATGCATTATGCCCGCAAGGGGCGCATCACGCAAGAAATGGATTATATTGCGCGCCGCGAGCGCCTGGAGGCGGAACTGGTGCGCTCCGAGGTCGCCCGCGGGCGCATGATCATTCCCGCCAACATTCATCACACGGGGCTCGAGCCCATGTGCATCGGCGTGGCGTCGAAATGCAAGATCAACGCCAATATCGGCAATTCCTCGACGACGTCCAATATCGACGAGGAACTCGAGAAGCTCCGCTATTCCGTGCACTATGGTGCGGACACCGTGATGGATTTGTCCACCGGCGGCGACATTCCCGAGATTCGCAAAGCGATCATCGCGCACTCGCCGGTCCCGGTGGGCACGGTTCCCATCTACGAAGCGCTGGCGCGCGTGCGGCGAGTCGAGGACCTCAACATCGATGTGATGCTCGAAGTCATTGAGGAGCAGGCTGAACAAGGCGTCGACTACATGACCATTCACGCGGGCGTGCTGGTGCAGTACGTTCCGATGGCGGCCAGGCGCGTC
>JAICMB010000466.1 GCA_025929455.1 Bryobacteraceae bacterium
GAAAGTAACGTTGTTCCAGGCGTCGGACGAGAACAGCGAACCGACCATCGCCACGCCCACCAGGCGTATCGCCGTGAACGTCCAGCCCGAGTTCTTCCAGAAGTTTGAAAAATTGCTTGCGATCGCCAGCGGATGCCGCCCCGCGAACACGCCCAACGCGATGAGCCCGAGCAGCGCCGCCACCTTCGCCGCCGTGAACGTGTTCTGTATCGCCGCGCCCACCTTCAGCCCGCGCGTATTCGCCGCGGTCAAAAAAACGATCAGCAGAATCGCCACGAGTTGCTGCGTGTTGAAGCCGACCTTGCCGCTCCCGGCGAGATAGTTCGCGGCCGACACCCACGGCACGAACACGCCCAGAAACTTCGCGAACGCCACCGCTACCGCTGCAATCGTGCCGGTCTGAATTACGAGGAACAGCGTCCAGCCATATAGAAATCCGCTGAGCGGCCCGAAGGCCTCGCGCAGATAGACATACTGGCCGCCAGCATGCGGCATGGCGGCGGCGAGCTCGCCATAGCTCAGCGCGGCAATCAGCGTCAGCACCGCCGTCGCCACCCAGGTCATGATCATGAGCCCGGGTGAGTTCACCTGCCGCGCGATATCGGCCGGCACGATGAAAATGCCGGACCCGATCATGGACCCCATCACCAGCGCGGTGGCGCTCACCAGGCCCAGGCCCTTGACGAAACCCGGAGCGGTTGTGGACGCCGTTATGTTGCGAGGAGTTGAAGCCATTCTTCGGTCCTGGCGTGCAGATCACCGAGGCTCGCGCAGCCGCTGGTGAGATCCGCGATGACCGCCACGGAATCGGCGCCCGCGGCGAGCACCTCGCGCGCGTTCGCCCGCGTAATACCACCGATCGCGACCAGCGGCCGCGCGGTGAGCGGACGCAGCGCACGTACTTGCTCGACGCCCGTCACTCGATCGGGGTTGCGCTTGCTCGCCGTTGCGAACACCGGGCCGAACGCGATGTAATCGGCGGGCTCGCCCGCAGCCGCGCACAACTGAGCTTCGGTGTGCGTCGAAAAACCGAGTAGCGCGTGCGGCCCCGCCACTGCGCGTGCGGCTGCGGGCGGCAGATCGTCCTGCCCCACGTGTACCCCCGCTTCAAGCATGCGCGCGATATCGGCGCGGTCGTCAATGACGAGCGTTGCACCCGCCTCGCGGCACAACCCGGCAACGCGCTCGCAATCGGCGTACACCGCGCGCGTAAACGCATCCTTATGCCGGATCTGCAGGATGCGCGCGCCGCCCTCGACCAGTGCCGCCGCCGCGTCCACGGTATCGAAACCGCACGCCGCGAGGGCCGCCGTATCAACGATGGGATAAAAACGCTGCAGTTGCAACGCGCCAGTCTATCACGGCAGTTATTCGAGCACGCAGACGAACTCCGCGACGATGGCATAGCGGCCGGGGTCCTCATCGAGGTCCCACGACGGGTAATCCGGGTTGAGCGATTCAAGCCGTATGCGCGTGTGCGTCCAGCGCCCGCTTTCTTGATCGAGCGCCTTCTCGCTCTTGTACCGCTTCACGCTATAGCGGTTGAATCCGGTGCTCTGGCGATCCTCGGCCAGCACCAGCTTGCCCTGCCGCGTGCCGCCCGGATTGGCGCGAAATATCGCGAGCGACCCGTTGGGAATCACCGGCTCCATGGAGTGCCCCGCGATTTCGGCGACGAACATATCGCTCGCCAGCCGCAAGTCGCGCGGCGCTTCCTCCCAGCCGCCTTGCTCCACTTCTTCGTTTTCGAGGAACCGTCCGGCCGCCGCACGCAGCGTATAACGCGGCAGGTGCGTTACGAACGGACGCGCCTCCGTCTGCACGTGCCGGCGGTAGAGCCCGTTCAGCGTGCGCGCGAAGGCTTCGGTGCTGCCCCCGGCCAGCAGAACCTCCGAGCGATCACTCACGCGCACGGCATTCGAAAGCGTGTCTTCCATCCATGTGAAAAACGCCGCACCGCCCATCTGGCGCGCTTTGACGTTGAGATCGTCCTCGAGCAGCTCCAGCACCTCGGCCTGCTCATCGTCGGTGATCTCGTGCCAGTCCCGCCGCAGACGCACCCACACCTGGCCGGTGTCGGGGTCCTCCAGCAGCACTCCGGCCGTTACCTCGCCTGCTCCGGCGAGTTCGGCTGTGAGCACGGAGTACCGCCCGGTGCGTGTGGCCACCACTCCTGGCATGTAATCAGCTTATCGGAACCAGCGCCGTCCCAAACACGGTCCTGTTGTACCATCGCTCAAACTGCTTGTACCGGTACCAACGGATTCCGCGCTCAGGGCGCGAACGGATAGTAGCCCTTCCGCGCGCGCACCTTCACGTTCGGAAGGTCCACCTTCACGGCTAGCGTGCGGAATTGTTTGTCCGCGTTGCTGTCGGTCGGAGTATAGCGAATGATGTATTGCGTAGTGATCTCGCCCGCTACATCCGCTACCGAGTGATAGATGCCCTGCGCGATCGCGGACGCGTACCCGCCGGTGCCGACCTTCAGCGCGTAGTTGCCTTCATCCGATGGCGTCGAGAGGTAGCCCGAGATATCGGAATACGGATTCGACAGCGGATACTCCACGCGCCCGCCGGTCTCTTCCGCCAGCCGCACGAGGTTCTTGCCCTCCGGCGAATCGAAGCCGTACGCCGACGTGCTGACGGCGTAAATCGTCACCAGATTGCGCTGCGCGAGCTCCAGCACCTGATCGAGCGTCTTCTTGCTCGCGTTATCGTGCCCGTCGCCGATGATCACCAGCACGCGCCGCGGCTCGATCGGCTCGCCCTTGATGAGCTTGCGCTCGGTGCACGCCATGTAGATCGCATCGTACAGCGCGGCGCCGCCCGATGGCTTCAGCTTGCGCAGCTTCTCCACGATCTTGTCGGGATCGCTCGAAGTATCCGCGAGCAGCTCGGCGTCATTGCCGTACGAAATCAGATACCCGCTGTACTTAGGATCGCCGGGCAGCAGATTGAGCGCCAGCTCCACGGCCGCGTCCTGATAATTCTTCCAGTGTAGGCGGCTGGCGTTGCTGATATCGACAAGGAATCCCACCACCACCGGCTGGCTGCGCTCGCGCGTGAAGAACTGGATGCGCTGCTCCTTGCCCTCATCTAAGATCGTGAAGTCCTTTTGGTCGAGGTCCGACACGAAGCGGCCCTTCTCGTCTGTCACGGTGACCGGCACGATGACCTCGTTTACCGAAACGCTGATGTTGCCGGAGGGCGCCGCCGCGTGCTGGGTGGCCGGCGGCTTGGGAGCCACCTTCGAGGGCATGGTCGGAGATTGCGCGTGTGCCGCCGCGGCGCCAAGTGCGAAGACGGCAATGGCCGGGAACAACCGGGAAAACATGCTGGAAAACCTACGTTTCATTATAGCCGCTGCGCGGTGGAAACCCCGCCCCTCGCCGTCAAGCGTTGCGCCTTGAGACGCACTGCGATGGCGGACGGTTCCCCTACGGGATCGTAAGATCTCTTACGCACGCTTGACCTTCAATACGCTGATGCCCCATGGTTCGGCTACCGTTCAGGGCACCTACATACAAGAAAACTCTTGCATTGCCCACACGCGTATGTCAAAATCAAGCCGTGGTGGCCGAAAGTGGCCGCCCGAGGCCGAAAGTGGCTGAAGACCCCAACGGTTCCGCTCTCTCCGCGGCTATCGAGCCCCCTCGCGGGTTCTAC
>JAICMB010000105.1 GCA_025929455.1 Bryobacteraceae bacterium
CACACTCCTCCTCCGCCCGCTCCTTCAGCCCTTTCTTTCTATACACTTGCCCCAACAAAAAGTGCGCGGGCGCCTGCTCCGGCGCCAGCTTCACGGCCTGCTCCAGTTCGTTTTGCGCGTCATCCAGCCGCCCCAGCTTGAGGTATGCTTTCCCTAGCTCCCGGCGTGGCTTGATCTCGCCCGGGGCCAGTTGAATGGCTTCGTTTAGCAGAGGCACTCCCTCGCTCACGCGGGCAAGCTCCACCAGCAGCGCCCCGAGGTTTATATAAGGTCCAGGCTCCCGCGCGTTCATCTCAATCGCTTTGCGGTAGGCGGCCAGCGCGGGTTCGTTTTGTCCCAGGCCTTCGAGCGAGAGCCCCAGGTTGTCCTGCGCTTTGGCATTCCGCGGCTGCAGCGCCAGGCAGCGCTCGAACGCATGCACCGCCTCCTCAAAGCGGTTCTCGTTGTATTTGGTGCGGCCCAGGTGATACCAGGCCTCCGCGTCGCCCGGCACCCACTCGACGGCGAGCGTCAGCCACTTATCGGCATCGACGAGATCGCCGAGCAGCACGTAGTCGAGCGCCACGATCTTGAGTTGCTGCGCGTCGGGCTTACGGTACTTGGCCGCCTCGGTATACTCGGTCAGCGACTGCTTGGGTTCGTTTTTTCGAAACAGGACAAACCCAAGCATTGCATGCGCTTGCGCCGAATCTGGCTTCGTTTTTACGTAGTCGCGCAGCACCCGCTCGGCTTCGTTTATCGCCCCGCTCCGGATCAGTCCGTCGGCCTGCTCCAGCGTCTGCCCGAACGCCGCCGCCCCCGCTACCAGCAGCAAAGCCAATTTCTTCGCAGCGCGCGCCCATTCCGTGGGGCAGGCTTTTAGCCTGCAGCGGGTCTCCAGACCCGCTTCGTCCGCTGTTGCACAATATCGCTCTCGGTTGCCACTCCGCTGCTCTGCGGGGCAGGCAGTCTTGCTGCCTGCCGTTGCACGCCGCCGCACTATCGCCCAACTCCCGGCAACCCCGCCACCCGCGGCCACCCGTCCCTCCACTCCATCGTCGAGATCTTCAAATACGGCCGCCCCGTCCTCCCATCGTACGCATGAAACACCAGCAGGTCCTTCGGCCTCTCCAGCAGCACCGCCTCATGCCCCGGCCCTTTCCACAATGGCGTCCCGCGCTCTAGAACCGTCCCGCCGCCCTCCAGCATCGACGTCCCCGCCTCATCCACGTACGGCCCCGTAATCGCCCGCGACCGTCCCACCGCGACCTTATAAGTGCTGTTCACACCTCTACAACAAAAATCGAACGACACGAAAAGGTAATAAAAGCGGCCGCGATGCACCACAAACGGCGCCTCGATCGCATCCGGATGCCCGGGGGAATGCGGCCGCTCCGCGAGAGAATAAAGCCGGGAATCGCTGCCGTCGAGCAGCCCCGTCGCGGGATCGATGCGGCGCATTTTAATCCCGCCCCAAAAGCTGCCGAACACCAGCCATTGCTCGCCGTGCCCGCCGGTCGCGAGATTGGGATCGATCGCGTTCCAATCGTCCTGGCCCGCATGCGAACGGATCACCATCCCGGCATCGGTCCACTTGTAATCGGGACTCGCTGGATCGAGCGTCCTGTTCGTCGCCAGCCCAATAGCAGAATCGTTATGTCCAAACGTCGACACCGCGTAATACAGCCGGTACGAGCCGTTGTACTCGGAAATGTCCGGCGCCCAAGCCCCGCGCGCGCCCGAAATCTCGCGCGTCGCCCACTCCGGCAACCGATCGAACACATGGCCCACGCGTGTCCACGTGTGCAGATCCGTCGACCTGCGAATCGGGATAATGCCGGGCTGCGCGAACCCGGTCGAAAAAACGTACCACGCCCCGCCCGCCCGAATGATTGCGGGATCATGTACGCCCTCCACATCGCCCGTGACCGCGATCAACGCGGCTGCCAGCGTAATGAAGAGACGCGGCAACATCGCCTACGCCAGCGTCACTTGCAGCGCCGTCACCGACTTAGAGGGAAACTGATGCACAATCCGTCCGCCCCGCACATCCACACTCACCTTCGCCGGCTCGACGACACCCGGATGCTCGAAGTCATTATGCGCATGCGGATCGGCATTCGTCAGCACCATCCCCGTCGCACTCGCCGCCGTTGCCCCGCGAATCACAATCTCCGTATCGAACGCCTCATCGAGCGACGAATTCACCACCGTCAGCGTAAGCTCTTTTCCGTTCACCGACGCCGACCCGCGCAGCGACCACAGCATCGCCGGCGTTCCGTTGCGGTCGTATCGCACCGACGGCGCCGCAAACTCTGCCCGCACCGCCTGCGCGCCCATGTGCGGCATGTACATTTTGAAAACGTAGTAATTCGTCGTGAGCACGAAGTGGTCGCCGCTCGCCAGCATCAGCGAGTGCAGGCAATTGATCAACTGCGCCGCGTTCGCCATCGCGACCTTATCCGCGTGGCGGTTGAAAATATCGAGCGTCAGCCCCGACAGCAGCGCATCGCGCAGCGTCGGCATCTGCGACAGGATGTACTTCTTCCCGATCTCCGTGCCCGGCGCATACCACGCGCCCCACTCATCGACGATCAGCTTCACGTGGTGCCGCGGATCGCTCTCGGCGAGCGCGCCCCAGGTGTCGTTCACGATCGTCTCCATGTAGCTGCCCTGCGACAGCAGCTCATACCATTCGAGCGGCCCGAAGCGCAGCGCGTCGCGCTTGCCCTCGAACCAGTTGGTCGTCTTTCCGGCGCTGAGGTTCCAGGTGTAGTAGTGCGTCGACAACCCGTAAATGCTCTGCACCTGCCGCTTCTCCGCCATCGATCGCATCAGCCGGCGCGTCCAGTCGAGATCGTGCTCGTTGGGACCGGACGCAATCAGCGCGGGCCGTTCGCCGTAGCTCGGCACCCACGCGGTGAACCGACGAAACTCGGAGGCGTAATCTTCGGGCGTAAAATTCCCGCCGCAGCCCCACGACTCGTTTCCGATGCCCCAGTAGTGAACTCCGTAGGGTTCCGGGTGGCCCTGTTCGGCGCGCCGCTTCGCGCCCAGCGTGCTGCCTGCGGGCGAGTTGACATACTCGACCCACTCGTAGAAATCCTTCGCGGGCAGGCTGCGCAGGTTGGCCGCGAAGTACGGCTTCGCGCCGGCCAGATCGCAAAAGCGCATGAACTCCTGCGTGCCAAAACTGTTGGGATCGGTGCCGCCCCAGAAATTCGTGCGCGGGTTGCGCGCGCTTTCCGGACCGATGCCATCTCGCCAGTCGTAGCTGTCGGCGAAGCACCCGCCGGGCCAGCGCACTACCGGCGCTTTGATCGCGCGCAACGCATCGATCACGGGGGTGCGGATGCCGTGCGTGTTGGGAACTGCGGAGCCTTCGCCCACCCACACCCCGTCGTAGATCACGCCACCAAGGTGTTCGATGAAGTGGCCGTAGATCTCGGGCCGGATAGTCGCGATGGGTTCGTTTATCACGACGTCGATGTGCGCGGGTGGCCCGCTCGGCCGCTGCGCCGAAAGCACCGCCGCGCCGGTTGCGGCCGCGGCCAAACCTTTGACGAATTCGCGTCTGTTCTGCGTCATGGTCGTCACCGCAGCGTCAGCGTGAGCAGCGTCAGCGAATGCTTCGGAAACGTGTAGGTGAAGCCGTTACCCGAAATTGACGCTTGCGCCGTAGAAGTAGTGGCCTTGACGCGCTCCGCGCCGAATGTGTTCGTTTCGTACAGATCGGCGTTCGACATTTGCCAGACCTGCAGATCGGGCGAGAGTGTGCCCGCGGCATTGTCGATGCGCACCGGAATATCGCGGTCGGGACTGCGGTTGAGCACGTTCAGGTGCACCTGCCGCGTCGACGGATTGTACGTCGCGGAAGCGTCAATGTAGCCGACCTGCCGGCCGTTGTAGGCGTACGTCGGCGACGATGCCATCACTTCAAGCGCCGTGTTGCCGCGCTGCTTGCCGTACTCGACCAGCGGGAAATAAATGGTCTGCAGAAACAGGCCGTCCTTGTTTGTGAAGATCGGCGCGATTACATTGACAAGCTGCGCCAGGTTCGCGAACCGCACGATATCGGCGTGGCGCAGAAAGGAGTTCATGAACATGCCCACCGCGAGCGCGTCTTCGAAATCGTAGTGCTCTTCGAGTCCCGTCTTGCCGGTCTCGAACTCGCTGCGGCCGCGCGCGCGATACCACACGTTCCATTCGTCGAACGCGATGTAGATCGGATGCCGGTTGGTCTGCATCTCCTCCGCGGCGAGGATCTGGCCTTTCACGATTTCGATGCGGCGGTCAATATCGGAGCCCGCGGCAAGAAAGCGCTCCAGGTTGTGTTCGGGGTTGCCGATATAGGTGTGCAGCGAAATGTAGTCGATGTCGTTTTTGAGAACATCGAGAACCGTGCGGTTCCACGCGATCCAGTCGTAGCCGGGCCGGAAATTGGAGGAGCCGCTCGCAATGAGCTTGATGGATGGATCGGCGCGCCGCATCGCCGTCGCCGCCTGCGCCGCAAACTTGGCGTAGTCTTCCGCATTCTTGTGGCCGAGCTGCCACGGCCCGTCGATCTCGTTGCCGAGTCCCCAGAACTTCACGTTCCAGGGTTGCTCGCGTCCGTTGGCGCGCCGCAAATCCGCGTACTGCGTGTGCGCAGGTTCGTTGCAATATTCGACCCAGTGCCGCGCCATGTTGACGGTGCCCAGCCCGGCATTGATGCAGAGATACGGCTGCGCGCCGACGCGCTCGCAGTAATTCAGGAACTCGTCCGTTCCAAACTGATTGGTTTCGATCGCGCCCCAGGCATCATCGCGCCGCACGGGCCGCGTCTGCTTGGGACCGATGCCGCCCTCCCAGTTGTAGCCGGATGCGAAATTGCCGCCCGGCCATCGCAGCACCGATACGTCCAGCCCTTTTACGGCTTGCATCACGTCTTTCCGGAAGCCTTGCGCGTCGGACAACGGATTGCCGGGGTCGTATACGCCGCCGTAAACGCAGCGCCCGAGCTGCTCGACGAAATTGCCGAACAACAGCGGGTCAACCGGGGCGATCACGCGATTGGTGTCGATCTCGATGCGCGCGTTCTGAGCGAAGGCGGCGGTACAGACGATCGCGCATACAACCGTAATTCGTCGCAGCATCCAGTTTCTCCTTTAGGGCTGCCCGTAATAACGGGACGGGCCATGCTTGCGTAGAAAATGTTTGTCGTGCAGTGCGGAAGAGATCGGCTGCGCGGCGGCATTGAGCGTCATCGTGTGATACGCCATGCGTGCCACCTCTTCGAGAATGACGGCCATGTGCGCGGCGTCGCCCGGCGTCGGCCCCCAGCAGAACGGCGCGTGTCCGGCGACCAGCACGGCGGGAACGCGCTCGGGGTCGAGCTTCTCAAAACGCCGCACGATGACGTCGCCGGTGTTGCGCTCGTACTCGCTTTCGATTTCGCTGGGCTGCATCTCGCCGGTCACCGGCACCGGGCCGTGAAAATAGTCTGCGTGCGTGGTGCCGAGGCAGGGAATCTCAAGCCGCGCTTGCGCCCACGAAGTCGCGAATGAAGAGTGCGTATGCACGACACCGCCGATCGTTGGGAAAGCCCCATACAGCACCAGGTGCGTCGGCAAGTCTGAGGATGGCCGCATGTTGCCCTCGACGCGCGTGCCGTCGAGCGCGACCACGACCAGGTGCTCGGGCCGCAGTTCTTCGTACGGAACGCCGCTCGGTTTGATCGCGACGAGATTCTCGCCGCGGAGAATGCCGCTCGCGTTTCCGAACGTGTATAGCACCAGTCCGCGGCGCACGATCTCCATGTTGGCTTCGTATACCTGCTCGCGTAGTTCGGTGAGCGCGCTCATGAACGCTTCGCCTCCGCGGCGACCGCGCGCAGAATGGGCAGTACCGTGCCGAACGCGGCCGGTTCGGAATCGCGCACGCCGAACGAGAAGTAAAGTCGCCGGTATAGGTCGAGCAATCGGTCGTACACGCCGCGGCTGCTCTCTTGCGGGGTGAACGTTTTGTACGTCGGGCACAGCGCGTCCTGCGTTTCTTCAACGGTCTTGAATGTGCCGGCCGCAAGGAACGCGAAGATCGCGGACCCGAGGCTCGTGACATCGCCTTCGGGCACCAAGATCGGTTTGTTCAGCACGTTGGCATAGACCTGATTCAGCACCGCGTTCTTGCGCGGGATGCCGCCGCCGTTGATCACGCGGCGCACCGGAACGCCGTGCTGCTCCATGCGGTCGAGAATGATGCGCGTGTGGAATGCCGTGCCTTCGATGGCGGCGAACAGTTCGTCCTCCGGCGTGTGCGTGAGGTTCCAGCCGAGCGTCATGCCGCCGAGTTCGGGATTGACCAGCACGGTGCGGTCCCCGTTGTCCCAAGTAACGCGCAGGAGTCCCGTCTGACCAGGCTTGTAGGCCGTGAGCTTCTTCGCGAGCTCGGCCGCGGTCGTCCCGGCGCGGCGTGCGATCGCCTCGAAGATATCGCCCGTGGCGGACAGGCCGGCTTCAATGCCGGTATAGCTTGGATGCACGGAGCCGGGCACCACGCCGCACACGCCGGGCACCAGCGTGTTCGATTCGCTAATGGCGATGATGCAGGTGGAGGTGCCGATTACGTTCACCACATCGCCGAGACGAACGCCCGCGCCGATGGCGTCCCAGTGCGCATCGAACGCACCGACAGGAATCGGAATACCGGGCCGCAGTCCGAGTTTATCCGCCCACTCTTTCGAGAGGTGTCCGGCGATGGTGTCCGAAGTCGCGTAGCGCCCGGTCTCCATCTTCTCGCGCACGCCCGCGAGCACGGGATCGACAGACGCAAGAAACTGCTCGTCCGGCAAACCGCCGAGCGACTTGTTCCACATCCACTTGTGCCCCATCGCGCAGACGCTGCGGGGCGCTTCCTTCGGGTCGGTGATGCCGCACAGCACGGCCGCGACCATGTCGCAATGTTCGAGCGCGGTCGCGAACGCGGCTCGCTTTTCGGGGTTGTTGCGCAGCCAGTGCAGCAGCTTCGCGAAGCCCCACTCCGACGAGTACACGCCGCCGCACCAGTTGAGCGCTTCGAGCCCGCTCTCGCGCGCGGTCTGCGTGATCTGTGCGGCCTCACGGAAAGCACGATGATCGCACCACAGATAGTAGTCGTCGAGCGGCTCCAATCCCGCGCCGACCGGGATCACGCTCGATCCCGTAGTATCGATGGCGAGCGCTTCGATGTCCTTCCCATCAACGCCCGCGGCCGCAATCGCCGCGCGCACCGCTTCCACCAGCGCGCGCATGTGATCGGCGTGGCTTTGCGTCGCATAGTCGGGATCGTCCCGCCGGCGATGCAACGCGTATTCGCCGACGCCGGCCCCGAGCCGGCCTTTGCTGTCATCAAAAATGGACGCACGCACGCTGAGGGTGCCGAAGTCTACACCTGCGACGATGCTCAACCCACACCGCCTTGGTATAAAAATGTGGGGCAGGCTTTCAGCCTGCGGCGGGTTTCCAAACCCGCCTCGTCCGCAGCGGCATCGTTCGTGAGCCGGCGAGGGCCGATTGAAAATCGGCCGCAGGTTAAAAACCTGCCCCACCTCATTGCCGGACCTCCCGCGGATTGGGTACGTCGGCGGGCGCACCCGCTTGCACGCGTTTGAGTTTGTCCTGCAGGCTTTGCTGTTCGCGCGCTTCGGCCTGTTGCTTCAACTGCACGAAGTTGTTGAGTGCGGTCTGCGCTTCCGTCGTACGGTGTAAGCGCCGGTACGACTGTGCCAGTTGATAATACGACTGCTTGACCAAGTCGGGATCGGCCTTCTTCTGTTGTGCGACGACGGCCTCAAAATGCGGAATCGCACTCGCGCTGTCGCCGGTCTGTGCGAGCGCGCGCCCGAGCTCGTAATGCGCTTCGACCGAATGCGGATAGTGCTGCAGAACTTCTTTCAGGAGCTTCGCCGCGACATCCGGCTTCGAGCGCTCCAGGCTGATGACCGCCAGTTTGTATGTTGCGCTGATGTTGAGCGGGTCGATGCGGATCTCCTCGGCGAATGCTACCTCGGCCTGCTCCAGATTGTTCTGCTTCCAGTAAATGTCGCCGAGCTGCTGATGGAGGCCTGGTTCTTCCGGCTTCTGCTTGATCGCTGCCTGGCACTCTTTGATCGCGTCGTCGAGGCGGTCGGACTGCTCGAACGCGCCCGCGAGCACCTCGTGGACGCGCCAGGAGTTGGGGTTAAGATGAAACATGCGATCGTAGATATCGCGAGACATCAGCATGTGGGCTCTGCCCTGGTGATAAAGGATGTCGATGTCGTTGGGCTTCAGCTTGGCCGCTTTATCGAGAGTCGCAGCAGCTTGTCCGGGCTTGTTGTCCGCCATTTCCACCACCCCAAGCCACATCCAGACGGTTCCGTTCGCAGGATCGATCGCGGTTTCTTTCCGCAGCGCTTCGGCCGCGCCGGTGAGGTCGTTGAGGCGGTAGCGCGCGATGCCGAGAAACAGGTGCGCGCCGCGCAGATGCGATTTCAATTGGATGGTGCGGGTTAGCGCTTGCGTGGCCTGCTCGAACTGGCCTTGCTCGAAGCGCGCGAGCGCGAGATTAAGGTGCGCTTCGGCGAAGTCCGGCTGCAGCTTCACGCATTGCGTGAAATCGGCTGCGGCCTCTTCGAAGCGGCTCGCGCGCATGGCTTCGGCTCCGGCGCGAAACTTGGCTTCGAACTCGTCGGATTGCGCGCGAGCGGCCGACAGCGCAAGCGCCGCTCCCAACAACAGACCGGCGGTGCGCTTGGCGCGAGGGTTCATAGGCGAGGCTCTTTATATTCTAGTCAAACGGCGGCAGCTTGTAACCGCTTGCAGGATTGTGTGCCTTGTAGCGGCGTTCGCGACAATGACATTCGCGGCGGACCGTGCGGGAACGCTGCGGCACGCTGCTGCGCTGATTGATGCGGGCGACCTGACTGGCGCGGAAACGGCACTCCAACCGTTACTGAAGACGTCGCCCGAAGACGCGCTGGCTTTGAATCTGTTGGGCATCGTGCGCATGCGTGAAGGCAAAAAGGACGACGCTGAAAG